>JAGQWA010000004.1 GCA_020437725.1 Bacteroidota bacterium
TTATTACATTTTCATGTAAACTATTAGTGGGCAAGCCGTGGCAAATAACCAAATGCATTTTTTTTAATTCTGCGTCAGATATTTCAAATTGATTTTTATTTAAAAAATACACCGTTGCTTTATTGCGCTTGTTACGGTTAATGCTTTTATGTAGGGCACCGACATCAGGGTGTGGCCCTGCAGCTAAAATTAAAATTTGTTTACTGGCATCAACCACTTCTATGTAGGTGTTTTTAGAGTTATTTTGGATTAAATCATCATTTAACCCAGATAATTTTAATTGAAATTTTTTAACACCACTTTTATCGGCATTAAACAGAAAAGTATGTTCCTGATAATCGTTGTTATTTTTAAAGGTTATAGCTCTTTTTTGCTTTAAAACACCCTCTTCAAAAATTTGAAGTTCGCAAGTCTTTTCTTTCATGTTTGTTGCACCAACAGAAACTTTTATTGGAAAGTCGTTATCTAAATAGGCAAAATCGTTATGAGTTATGGCAGATATAAACGCGTCTATAGGAATCGATGTGTCGCCAGTTTTTACCGTAAATATTGGGGCATTGGGCAATGATTTACTGTAATTTGGCTCAATTCCTTTGTTTTGAATTCCATCACTTAAAACAACAACACCAGCCAGATTAAGGCCTTCGTATTCATTTTTAATTTGTGTAAGTGCCTCTGTAATATTCGTGCTTTTGCCATTAAACTCGTTTTCAGGAGAACTTATATAGTGCATTCGTTTTTCATATTCAGAATGTTCTTCGTTTTTAAAACTGGTAATTGCATTTTTTACATCTGAAGAATCAGGTGCCATCTGCATAGAAGCACTATTGTCTACCAAGTATGCTAAAATGGGTTTTTCAGTTTTCTTTTTCACAAACTGCATAAATGGCGAAAGCAATAAAAATGCAATTAGAAAAAGCCATGTGGCACGAGTAAGGGCAAGAACAACAGGCCATTTTTTGGTAAATACTGGCTTTTTTCTGGCCGTAAAATAAAGTACCAATGCTCCTATTAATGAGCCTAAAACAACTATAACTAGCCAGATTAGCGAGTGGGGTAAATGTATATTCAAAATGAGTGTTGGTGCTTGTATTGCGAATAACCGCAAAAAAATGCTATTAGTGCGTTGAATTACAATTTTTCACAATTTTGAATGAGGGAAAATTATCAAACTAAAAAGCATGTAGGCGAGTTTAATTCTTACTTACTTTTGCGCCCAATTTTACAACCAACTTTTTTAGACTAATAGTAAAAAAAATCATGTCAGATTTCATGAATAGGGTGATTGCCAGATCACCCGGAGAAGCTGAGTTTCATCAGGCAGTACGTGAGTTGTACGAAACAGTTCAACCAGTATTAGAAAAACATCCTAAGTATAAAAATCATAAAATTCTAGAAAGAATGGTAGAGCCAGAAAGGCTAATTTCTTTTAGAATTACGTGGGTTGATGACCAAGGAAACTTGCAAGTAAATAAAGGCTACAGGGTACAAATGAATGGCGCAATAGGCCCCTTTAAAGGCGGTTTGCGTTTTCACCCAAGTGTAAACCAAAGCATTTTAAAGTTTTTGGCGTTTGAACAAATCTTTAAAAATTCATTAACTGGCCTTCCAATGGGTGGCGGTAAAGGTGGTTCAGACTTTGATCCAAAAGGTAAGTCTGACAATGAAGTAATGCGTTTTTGCCAAGCATTTATGAGCGAACTTTATAGACATATTGATGCCGATACTGATGTGCCTGCCGGTGATATTGGTGTAGGTGGCAGAGAAATTGGCTATTTATTTGGCTATTATAGAAAACTTAAAAACGTATATCACGGTGTTTTAACAGGTAAAGGCCAAGGTTGGGGCGGTAGCTTAATTAGACCTGAAGCCACCGGTTATGGTAGCGTGTATTTTGCTCAAAACATGCTTCAGAATGTGGGAGATAGTTTAGCAGGTAAAATTTGCTTGGTTTCTGGTTCAGGAAACGTAGCTCAATTTACCATTGAGAAACTATTGCACATGGGTGCAAAACCAGTAACTGCATCAGACTCATCTGGTTTTATTTATGACTCTGAAGGTATTAATGAAGAAAAACTAGAATTCATTAAAGACCTTAAAAACAATAAAAGAGGTAGAATAAGCGAGTATGCCGATAAATACTCATCTGCAACTTACACATCTATTGATAGCAGTGCAGATTTTAATCCGCTTTGGAGTTTAACAGCCAATTGCGCATTTCCATCCGCCACTCAGAATGAGATAAACGAAAAAGATGCGCATAACTTGGTTAAGGGAGGCATAAAATTGGTGTGCGAAGGTGCCAACATGCCTTCTACAATCGAAGCCATTAATGTTTTCCAGTCAAACGGACTATTATATGCTCCTGGCAAGGCATCAAATGCTGGTGGTGTGGCAGTTTCGGGTCTTGAAATGAGCCAAAATAGCTTAAGACTTGGCTGGACCAGAGAAGAAGTTGATAACAGACTTAAAGATATTATGAAGAATATTCATGATACTGCTTTAAGAACATCAGAAGAATATGGAGATAAAGGCAACTATGTAATGGGTGCCAATATTGCTGGATTTATCAAAGTGGCTGATGCCATGATTGATCAAGGCGTATAAAATTTGAATGATGCTAAGTGAAGCGCAATTTCAGGCTGATTTAAAAACAGCCATGAAAGAAAAAAACCAAGCCGGTTTAAGAACGCTAAGGGCCATAAAATCGGCCATTTTACTTGCTAAAACCCAAGCTGGTGGTGGTAATGAGATAGATGACTCAGAACTTTTGAAAATTCTTCAAAAGCTAGCTAAACAACGCGAAGAGTCTATTGCTGTTTATGAAAAGCAAGGACGAGCTGATTTGGCTTCTGATGAAAAAGAAGAACTTAATATTCTAAACAGCTATTTACCTGAACCACTTTCTGATGAAGAATTGGCGGCGTTAATTGCAGAAGTAATTGTGCATGCGGGTGCAAAATCAAAAGCAGATATGGGCAAAGTAATGGGTTTGGCCATAGCAAAGGCTAATGGTAAAGCTGATGGAAAACGCATCTCAGCCGAAGTAGGTAAACAGCTTTCATGAATGGTTTAGACATTATTGCTCTTGTTTTTATAGCCTTTTTCTTTTATCAAGGCTTTAGAAAAGGGGCAATTAATGAGCTTTTTACTCTTCTAGCCTTCATTATTGGAATTGTTGTTTCACTTAAAATTACGCATGTAGTAATAGAAAAAGTGGCGCCTGATGTTCAGTCGCCACTTTTTCCTTTTATAATGTACTTAATTGTGTTTTTATTGGCTTTAATAGCAGTTCAGTTTTTAGGAAAATTGCTGAGCAAGCTCATAAAAACCACACTTTTAAGTTTACCTAATAAATTAGCGGGTGGCACAATGGGAATTTTAAAGGCTTTGTTGGTTTTAGGAACCATTTTTTGGCTTTTACAAAAAACTCAATTGGTTGATATCGAAAACCAAAACAATTCGCTAGTTTTCAATTTTTTGGCCGAACAAACGCCCAAATTTTTAGCATTAATTTCTGATATACTGCCCATTGTAAAAGAGCAAATTCAAGATATTGAGCAATATTTTGACTCGCTATTAAAACCAAAAGTAGGCATTTGATAGTGCTCATTGATTGTTACGACTCTTTTAGCCACAACCTACAAGCCCTTGTAAGAAGCAACGGAGTTGAGTGCTGTGTAGTTAGAGTTAATGAGCTTAAAGACTTGAAAAACATTCCAAAAATTTCTGGAATAATTTTGAGTCCCGGCCCTGGTCAGCCAAATGATTACCCAGAATTGCAGCAATTTTTTATAGAGCATTATCGCCAATGGCCTTTCTTGGGTGTGTGTTTGGGTCATCAACTAATAGGTACTTATTTCGGGTTGAAGTTGACCAAGCTTAGCTATCCAATTCACGGAAAAATTCGCAAAGTAGAGCAAATCGATAATCATGCAATGTTTAGGCTTTTCCCTAGACAATTTAAAGTAACACGCTATCATTCATTGGTTTTAGAAATGGCCGAAACGCCAAACCTGGCTATTACCGCAAGAGACCTAAATGAAGGTTGGCCAATGGCCTTTGCACACAATAATTTACCAATATGGGGTGTTCAGTATCACCCAGAGGCTTTTTGTACCGAATATGGTAATCAATTGCTCACCAATTGGTTAAACTTTACCAATGTGGCAACTTAATATTCGTTTGGTGGCTGTTATTTATCTATGTTGCGTTAATTGCATTCACCAAATACAAGTAAAATATGCTTGCAAGTAAACTTATGATTCAAGACTTTCCAATAATTAAGGAAAGCGATAATATAGATAGAGTTAGCGAAGTTGCCTTTGAGTTTGATGTGTTTCATGTTCCAATAGTTAAGGGTGAAAAGTACGTTGGGCTGCTTCCTTTTGATATTCTCTCTGAGTTAGATATTCTAGAAGACAAAAAAATTTTAGAGTTTAGAAACGATTTATTGCCCATAAGTATTAAAGAAAGCGACTTTGTATTTTCTGCAATAAAACCCATTGCCGATATGGAGTTAACGTTAATGCCTGTAGTGGACGAAAATGAAAAATTAATTGGGGTAATAAGAAACATTGATATTATTAAGTACTTAAGCCAAACAATTAGTTTAAGCGAACCTGGATCATTCATTACTTTAATGGTAAATCAACGTGATTATAATTTGCAAGAAATATCACGAATTGTAGAAAGCAATAATGCCAAGGTTCTATCTCTTTACTTAGAGCCAACAAATGAAACTGACGAAATGCTTGTTACTTTGAAAATAGACCGTAAAATTATTTCTCACATCTTAGCAACATTTAATAGGTTTGGATACCAATATTTAGCGCACTCTGGCTTTGAAGAACACAACAACGATCTTTTAGATCGCTACCGTTTGCTAATGAAAATGATGAATATTTAATGAGACTAGCCTTATACTCTAGATTCGGTAAAAAAGAAGTTGAAATCATTAAATCGTTTGCCAAAATTTTAGGCAAACACAAAATTCAATTTACTGCCAATGAGCATAAAAAAAGCGAATATTTAAATAAGTTAGAAGGTTTTTCTGGGTTCTATAATAGTCATTTGTCTCTAAAAGAATCGGCATCTGATTATGTAATTAGTTTTGGAGGAGATGGAACTGTACTTGAAACCCTTCTTTTTGTGCTCGATTCGCAAATACCAATTGTGGGTTGCAATACAGGTAGGCTTGGATTCTTAGCCAGTATTGGTAAAAATGATTTAGAAAAACTTATAGAGCAACTATTGGCTCGAAACTTTACACTAGAATCGCGCAGTGTGTTAAAAATTGAATCGAAGAACGACTCATTGAAAGAACCGCAATATGCTCTAAATGATGTTAGTTTACACAAACGAGATACATCAGCCATGATCACTGTTGATACATTTTTAGATGAGGAGTATTTCAATACATATTGGTCTGATGGTTTGCTAGTTTCTACTCCAACAGGAAGCACTGCATATTCTCTTAGTTGTGGGGGGCCGTTAATGTTTCCAAACTCATCGGGTTTTATTATTAATCCTGTTGCTCCGCATAATCTCAATGTTAGACCCGTTGTAGTATCAAACAACACCAGAATAAAATTAGTGGTAAAAGGCAGGGGTACTAAATTTTTACTATCATTAGATTCTAGGTTTAAAGTGCTCGACTACGGCAGTGAAATAACCATAACAAAAGCACCGTTTGAATTAAAATTTGTTGAAATAAATAGGCAAACCTTTGTAAATACTCTACGCGGTAAATTGAATTGGGGAACCGACCACAGGAACAAATATTAGTGGTTTTATGCCCAATTTTTATTGCTTAAAGTATATTCGTGGCTAGCTGCGATTTGACTTAAGACTTGTATATGTTTAACAGGCTCAAAATTATCATTCCATTACTTCTTTTGCCATTTATGGGTTTGGCACAACATGAGGTTGGATTCAAGGTGGGTTTTGCCAATTATCTTGGCGATTTAGCGCCATCAATTGCATTTGGCTCATCTAGACCAGCAGCAGGGCTGCTTTATAGATACAACTACAGCGCTAAATGGAAGTTTAGAACAGGGTTAACCTATTTTAGACTACACGGCTCTGATAGAAATTTTAGAGAAAACGAAACAAGAAACCTAAGTTTCAGAACATCAATTTGGGAAGCTGAGTTTCTGGCAGAGTATCATTTGTTGCCATTTATTCCAGGTATGAGTAAACTCACATTTTCGCCTTACATAGTTGGTGGTTTTGCAGCCTTTAAGTATCAACCTCAAGTAGATTACGATGGCACTTGGTTAAATCTTAGAGATATAGGTACCGAAGGACAAGTTGCACCAGGCTCAAATCTTCAGCCGTACAACGACTTTTCTTTCTCGTTTCCAATTGGTTTAGGTTTCAAAAAAACACTTACCGATCAAATGACTTTTGGACTAGAAGTAACCTATCGCTTTACGCTTACAGATTATTTAGACGATGTAAGTAAAGCCTATGCCGACCCAGCTTTGTTGGCAGGTTCACCGTATCCTGAAACCACTATTGCCCTTGCTGATAGAACCCCAGAATTAGGTTTAGAGCGCAATGAAATTGGTTCTTTACGTGGTAATCCAGACGATTTGGATAAGTATTTAATGGTAACAATATCATTCTGTAAAAGACTGGGATACGCTCCTTGTTACGCATTTTAATGGTTAGAATGAAAAACATTTTTCAGATTATAGCAGTTCTCGGAGTTTTGTTGGTATGCAAAAATGTATCGGCACAATGGAACGAACGCAACTATTGGGAATTTGGGCTAATGCTTGGCGGCAGCAGCTACCACGGAGAGTTAACTGAACGCCTTAATAACACCGAAGATTGGAATGCAGCATCTAGTTTTATCATGAAATACCACTTTGATAGAACTTCTTCGCTTCGATTTGCAATAAGTGCTGGAACCATTTCAGGCAACGACCTAAACTCAATTTACGCGTGGAGAAGGAACAGAAATTTAAACTTTAGATCTAGAATTTTGGATGTAAGTTTTGTTCCCGAAATTCACTTGTTTACAGGCCCCGCATTTAATCGTGGTATTCATCCTTATGTTAGTGCAGGTTTTGCATTTGCGTATTTTAATCCTAAAGCAAATCTTAATAATGAGTGGATTGATTTACAGCCACTTGGCACCGAAGGGCAAGGGCTAATTTATAATGGCGCACCTGGAGACAAATACTCATTAACAACCCTTGCTTTTCCTTTAGGCTTAGGAATAGAAGCCCATGTAGGAAACAGTTGGTTTTTGAGTGTAGATGTTAGGTATAATGTTACACTTACCGATTATTTAGACGATGTGAGCACCTATTATCCATCACAGTCTGCCATGTTAGCAGCTTACGGAGTAGGCTCTAACAATGTGGTGCTTTCTGATAGAAGATTAGTTCCAGAAAATTCAACTACTGGAAGTTTAGACGACCTTAGAGGAGACCCCCAAAACAAAGACCGATACCTATTTTTTGGCATAGTATTATCAAAAAAAATGATCTCTATGCCTTGCAATGCATTCTAAATTGTTGACCCTTTATGATTAAAAAAACTGTTCTTCTCCTAATGCTTTCCTTGCCAATAATGGCATTCTCCCAAAAATGGGAAGCAGGTATTTTTGGTGGAGTATCTCATTACAACGGAGACTTTAGCGAAGGTCTTATTGAATTGGAGCATACCCATATGGCCTTGGGTGGGTTGTTGAAATACAATTATGCTGAGAAAATTACCCTTCGTGGTGGTCTTTATTATGGTACCATTTCTGGTGATGATGTAGATGCCAGCGACATTATAAGAAGAGATAGAAATTTGCACTTCACTTCAACCATAACTGAGTTTAGTCTCGTTCCTGAATTTAACCTAACCGGATATAACATTAGTAGAAACAACTTGAGATTTACTCCTTTTGTTTATGCTGGTTTGGGAGTATTTAAATTTAACCCATATGCAACCAGTACAACTGGCGGGCAAGTATACTTGCAGCCTTTGAGAACTGAAGGACAAGGAGCTCAATATTTTCAGCAGCCCGGTAAGGAAGAGAGAAAACCATATGCATTAACTCAAATTAATGTTCCAATTGGTGTTGGAATTAAATTTAGACTAGCAGGAAACTTTACAATGACCATAGAAGCTTCTGCCCGAAAAGTATTTACTGATTATCTTGATGACGTGAGCAAAACTTATATTAGTGACGATATTATTAACTCGCTTGGTGGACAGGAATTAACAGGGAAATATAGCGATAATAGGTTGGGGATATATGACTATGGTTCAGCTGATATTAATAGTATTCCAAGAGGCAACTCAACTTACCAAGACTGGTATTATTACCATGGCATTGGAATTACCTATACCTTCTTTCCGCCTAGATGCTTTAAATTTTAGGTTAGATAGTATTTGAATAAGAATTTAAAGAGGCATAATCCACGGGTTATGCCTTTTTTCGTGTCCAATGGTAGTGTTCTGCATATGTCCTGCATATACTATTGTTTCATTGGGTAAAGTATAAAGTTTGGCCCGTATGCTTTTCTCGAGCACCTTAAAATTACCATCTGGTAAATCGGTTCTGCCTATACTTTCATAAAAGAGCACGTCTCCACTAATTACAAAACCAAAATTTCTATTGTAAAAGGCCAAATGTCCGTTAGAATGTCCGGGCACAAATAGTGTTTCTAATTCGAACTCACCTAAAAATTCTGGTAAACTATTCATATTAAAATACACGGGCTGAATAACGGCTTCACTTGGGTTTAGCTTAAAACCAAACATTGATGCCTGTAGTGCAAAATTGTCAATATTCCATTTTTCTAATTCATGGCAGAATAGATCAATGTCATAAGCCAATTTGGTTTTATTTACGCCAAGAATATGGTCAATATGGCAATGAGTATTTAGAATAGCGATGGGTTCAAGTTGTTGTTTTTCAATAAATTGAAATAGCTCGTCGCATTCATGATCATCTTGCATGCCGGGGTCAATAATTAAGCATTTCTGCTCTTTATTTACCAACAGATAGGTGTTTTCTTGGAAAGGATTAAAAGTGAACTTATGTACTTTCATGGCAAAAAAAATCCGGACAATTGCTTGCCCGGATTAGATTATTATTGGGTTTTATTACTTTCTAAAAGTGGCAACTACGTTGCTAATAACGGTAATTTCAGTAGCGCCGGCCAAGTCTGAGCTTTCAAAATAGTTGGTAGAATAATTCTGCTCAAGTTTAAGTTGATCAGCTTTTAAGGCAACTACATTAAAATCTCCCAAAATAAGTGGGTTAGAAAAATCAGAGCTGTTTTCATCGTTATTACTGCTCGATGAAGTAAAATTAATAGCAGCCTTATTCTTTTTGCTATTGCCCCAAATCCATTGTCCTGTAACCTTGTTTTTGAAGTTTAATATTTCGCCTCTTATGTTGAATTCAACAGAATCTTTTGATGAATAAGTGCCATCAGCATTTATGGTAAGGGTAACATCACTAGAGATTAGCGGGCGAGTTTGGTTGTTAGTTTCAGCACCATTAAGCATCGTAACGTCTACCACCGAACCTGGATCGTCTTTAGAAAAGCTATATGTTCTGGTGCTCTTTACCCTGCTTTCAGCCCCTTGAGGCGTTCTGTTTAGAGTAATGGTTTCTTTGGTAATTTGAACGTTATCAAGAAGCCATTCGCCTTGAATTCTGTTGTCACGAGATTTAAAAGATAAGAATGGGTCTTCTTCGCCTTTTTTACAGCTGTTAAAAGCAAGCACTGCGCCTGCAAGAGCCATAATTGAAAGAAATTTTTTCATGTTGGTCATTTGTTAAAGTTTCGAATATAACCCTTAGGCATTTACAGAGTTAATTCTGTTCATAATTGCCTCTGAAGTAAATGATTTAGGTCTTTCTAAAGGTAAACCTAGGTATCTATCCCAAATGAGCGATGCAAGCACGCCTAAAGCACGAGAAACACCAAACAAAACAGTATAAAAATCATACTCTTCAAAATTGTAATGAAGCAGTAAACAGCCTGAATGTGCATCAACATTTGGCCAAGGGTTTTTAACCTTGCCAGTAGCGGCTAAAATTTCAGGAACAATATCGTACATATTTGAAACTACTCCAAAGAGTTCATCGTTTGGCAAGTGCTTAAGGGCAAACTCTCTTTGAGCCATATATCGCGGGTCAGTTTTTCTTAAAACAGCATGGCCAAATCCTGGAACTACCCTTCCGCTATCTAACGTTTTTTGGCAATAAGTTTTAATTTCTTCTGCAGTAGGATTCTTGGTGCCAAGTTCATCAAGCATGCCAAAAATCCATCTAATAACTTCTTGATTTGCTAGGCCATGTAAAGGACCAGCCAAACCATTCATGGCTGCAGAAAATGATAAATACGGATCACTTAATGCAGAGCCTACAAGTTTTGTAGCATGGGCTGATACGTTGCCTCCTTCGTGATCTACGTGTATGGTTAGGTACAAGCGCATTAACCTTTTAAAGCCATCGCTGCTGTAGCCCAACATATGTGCAAAATTGCCTGCCCAATCAAGCGATTTATCAGCCGCTATATGGTTGCCCCCGTGGTATTTTCTCCTATAAATGTAGGCAGCCAAGGCTGGTAGTTTGGCAACAAGTTCCATCACATCTTCAAACGTGTATTTCCAATATTCTGTTTTAGAAACACCATTTGTATAAGCCTCCGCAAACTTTGAGTCTTTTTGAAGACTTAAAATACCCATGCTAAATTGGGTCATTGGGTGTGTTTCTACAGGAATAGCATCAATTACATCTTTTGCATATTGAGGTAAATCACCATTTTCTACCCAAGCTTTTGAAAGCATTTTAACGTCATCTTCGGTAGGCAGTTCGTTGAAAAGCATTAAATAGAAGATTCCTTCTGGCAAGGGTTCATCACCGCCTTCAGCCTTTGGAAGTTTATCTCTTAACTCAGGTATTGAATAACCTCTAAACCTAATTCCTTCTACTGGATCTAAGGCAGATGTTTCGCACATTAAAGCTTGAATTCCCTTCATTCCGGTTAATACCTGACCAAGAGTATATTCTCCTAAAACAAAGTCGGCATGCTCTTTTTTAAGCGTTGCAAATCTTTCTTTAGTGGCCTGTGCTTTTTCTTCAAATTTTGCAAAGAGTGCTTCCATTCTAATCTTCTAAATTTTGCGTTTTTTTTGATGAACTTTAAATTGGGTGCAAAACTACTATTATTTACAACCAAATTGTTGATAAACTCACGTATCAAAGATTACAACATTTAATTAGCCAATCTGTTCGCTTTATCTTAAACTATATCGCCTAATTCTTGTTCCAAAACCTAATCGACTCGTAATATTGAGCAGTTTATTTTTAGGGATGGAATTAAAATTATTAAACAGTAAACTTTTTCGTTGCGAAGCCTACATAGATGGCAAATGGATGGCTGAAATTGATGACAAACGATTTAATGTAGTTAACCCAGCCAACGGCAACCAAATTGGTAAAGTTTCAAACCATGGTGCCGACGGAGCGCAAATGGCGGTTAATGCAGCAGAAAAAGCGCAAAAACCTTGGGCCGCTTTAACAGCTGGCCAAAGAGCAGGGTTTTTGAGAAAATGGTATGAATTAATGGTTGAAAACGCCAGCGATTTGGCGCAGATATTAACATTAGAACAGGGTAAGCCCTTGGCCGAAGCAAAGGGCGAAATCTTATACGGTGCATCTTTTGTAGAATGGTTTGCAGAAGAGGCTAAAAGAACGTATGGCGATGTTATTCCATCTCATGGAGTTGACAAAAGAATTGTAGTAATTAAACAACCTATAGGGGTTGTTGCTGCAATTACCCCGTGGAATTTTCCCAACGCGATGATTACCAGAAAAGTGGCGCCGGCTTTGGCGGCAGGATGCACAGTTGTGGTAAAACCCAGCGAAGAAACCCCACTTTCGGCCTTGGCTTTGGCTGTTTTGGCACACGAGGCCGGTATTCCAGCAGGAGTTTTTAATGTAGTAACGGGTTTAGATGCTAAAGCCATTGGCGGTGTTTTTACCCAAAGTGCTGTGGTAAGAAAACTTTCTTTTACAGGCTCTACGCCTGTAGGTAAAATTTTAATGAAACAATGTGCTGATACGGTGAAAAAAGTATCGCTAGAACTGGGTGGAAATGCACCTTTCATTGTTTTTGATGATGCTGATATTGATGCTGCCGTAAAAGGTGCCATTGCTTCTAAGTACCGCAATGCAGGGCAAACCTGTGTTTGTGCAAACAGATTAATGGTGCAAGACGGAGTTTATGATAAGTTTACGCAGAAATATGCCGCTGAAGTTGCCAAGCTTAAAGTGGGCGTTGGTACCGAAAGTGGAGTTGAAATTGGCCCGCTAATTAATAAAGCAGCCATGGAAAAGGTTGAGCGCATAGTGGCCGATGCCATTGAAAAAGGAGCAACTGCGCTTACCGGTGGTCATAAAAACGAGCTCGGCGATAAATTCTACCAACCAACTGTTCTTACCAATGTAAACGAAAACATGGCATGTGCTACCGAAGAAATTTTTGGACCTGTTGCCCCTGTTTTTAAATTTAAAACTGAAGAAGAAGCAATAGAAATGGCCAATAATACTCCATTTGGTTTAGCATCATATTTTTATGCTCGCGATATAGGCCGAATTTGGCGAGTTGCAGAAGGGCTAGAGTACGGAATGGTGGGTATAAATGAAGGTATGATTTCTACTGCCGTGGCGCCATTTGGCGGTATTAAAGAAAGCGGAACCGGACGTGAAGGTTCTAAATATGGAATGGATGATTTTCTAGAAATTAAGTACCTGTGCATGGGCGGACTTTAAATCTTAGAACAATCTTTAACTTTTAATTGTCTGAAAGCAAATAATAAGTTTGCACACCAAATTGTAAAAAAACATCATGACTAAAGCACCTTATTACTTCGGATCTGATACAGAACAAATGGAAATGATTCGTTCAGCCGCCAGAGAGTTTGCTGAGCAACATATAAAGCCATTTGTAATGGAATGGGACGAAGCACAATACTTTCCCAGAGATCTATTTAATAAAATGGGTGAGTATGGTTTTACAGGTGTATTAGTTCCAGAAGAGTATGGCGGCGCAGGGCTTAACTACCAAGCCTACATAACAATAATTGATGAGATAGCCCAAGTTTGCGGCTCAATTGGCTTATCAACCGCAGCACACAATTCACTTTGCACAGGTCATATTTTGGCATTTGGTAATGAAGAACAAAAGAAGAAATACTTGCCAAAGCTTGCAGCGGGCCAATTTCTTGGGGCCTGGGGTTTAACTGAGCCAAATACCGGTAGCGATGCTATGCGAATGAAATGCGTTGCCGAAAAAGACGGTGATTATTGGGTAATAAATGGCGCTAAGTGTTGGATTACCCACGGTATATCAGGCAATGTTGCCGTGGTTTTGGTTAGAACTGGTGAGTTATTAGATAGCCATGGTATTTCTGCTTTTGTGGTTGAACGTGGCACACCTGGTTTTTCAGCTGGCAAAAAAGAAAATAAGCTCGGCATGCGGGCTAGTGAAACAGCTGAAATGATTTTTGACAATTGCAGGGTTCATAAAAGCCAAATGCTTGGAAACGAAGGTGATGGGTTTATTCAAGCCATGAAAATTCTTGATGGTGGAAGAATTTCTATAGCTGCGCTTAGTTTGGGAATTGCTAAAGGAGCCTACAAGGCAAGTTTAAAATATGCCAAAGAAAGAGAGCAATTTGGAAAGCCAATAGCACAGTTTCAGGGCATTGCTTTCAAATTGGCTGATATGGCCACCAAAATTGAAGCAAGCGAATTGCTTACTCGCCAATCTGGCTACATGAAGAATGCTGGAATGAACATGACAACTGAATCGGCCATTGCAAAATACCAAGCTTCAGAAACGGCGGTTGAAGTTTCTACCGATGCCATTCAAATTCATGGCGGATATGGCTACACCAAAGATTTTCCAGTAGAAAAGCACTATCGCGATTCTAAACTTTGCACCATTGGCGAAGGAACTTCAGAAATTCAGAAGTTGGTTATTTCAAGAAATATTCTTAAAGACTAAGGAAATTTTACGCTAAAGAAGCCTCTTGCAAGGTTATCTTCTTCATAGTCTGGAATTACTTCTTTAACCTTACCATTAAAATGGGCCCCTAGTACTTTGTCTTCCCACTTACTTACTTTAATGGTTCCCTGCACCATTTTAGAATATTTGTCAGGGGTTAAATAGTTTTCGGTATAAATTAACTGTACTCCATCAGCTGCCATGTCGCCAGTTAGGGTGTATTCTTTTACCTCTGGCGCACCTTTAAAAGTAATGTTTATAGTAATAGGTAAATCGCTAGATTCTACCTTATAATTTCCGTTAGAAACACCGGTAAACAAGGTATTGCCTTCGGCCTTGTAGTTCTTTTGATTTATTTCAACAGCAAATGAAGCCGTAAACTCATCTGGTACTTCGGGTGTTTCGTCTTTTCCGCAAGAAAAAAATAATGAAGTGCCAAAAAGGAGAATTGAAAGCAAGGAGATTCTCATTGAATGATTATTTGAAAAGCCAAAATAAATAAGCCCTTTGTTTTTTTGGTGTTTTAATCTGGAAATTGTGCTTTTAAAGTTCCGTTTTTAATTTGTGCAACCTTACTCGAATTTGTTATTCTTGGCGCGGTGCCATTAAACATACATTCAATTATACTGTTGTTGTATGAAATTACTTCTAGGGTTCCGTTATTTACTCTATGATTTGATCCGCTGTAAAGTTCATCTTCAAACCAATTTATTGAAACTTCGTTTAAAGCAAAATCGCTTGCAATATCATACTTTTTTATCTCTGGTTTGGCTGAGAAAATAATAGAAACTCTTTGGCCATTGCTTGATGCATTTATCTGGTACATTCCGCCTGAAATGGCAGTATTTACTTGAAATTTATCGGCTAAAAATGTGTCGTTGTTTATTATAGCAATTAATTCAATTGGTCTAATAGTTGGTTGTTGATCTGGTTCTTTAGGTGATTCATCTTTGCCGCAAGCAAATAGCAAAAAAAAGAAAGAAAAGAGTAGGTAAAATGGTTTCATGCCCAAAATGTTAATTAGTTGCGTTTTGGTCTTAAAGGGGCTATTAATTCTGTAAGACCATTTTGTTTAATCTCAAAAATAGTAGCCATTAGCATACCTAGTTTTCCTTGCGGAAAACCCTTAGCTGCAAACCACTCTAAGTAATAAATAGGCAAATCGGCAATTAAAACTCCCTCGTGTTTTCCAAAGGGCATTTTGGTTGTAAATAGCTCTTTTAGAATTTCAGGATTTGGTGCATTGGCTGGTTCCATCTTAACTCAATTCAGTTCTAAGTCGTTTGTCGAACCAAAACGTGCCAAAAGGAATAATTGAAGCTGCAAACCCATAAGCAAATTCCTTCCACGAAAAATGTAGTTCTTGTTTTAGGTTAAATAGAAAGAAAACGTAAGCTATGAACAAAACACCATGAAACATGCCTACGTATCTAACCATGGCAGGCATATCCATTAAATGCTTTAGTGGCATGGCAATAAACATTAGCAGAATTAGGCTTATTCCTTCAAGAAAGGCAATGATTCTAAAGGTTTTAATCATTTGGAAATGAAATTTTACGCAATTAAATATGCTTTTAATAGTGGCACTTTGTTGAATATCAAACTCACTTTTTGGCAGTAATTGAGTAAACTAACGGGAGCATGTTTCCATGCTTTTTGGGTCTAAATCTTCTCGGTTCATTTTCGGTTGATGGACCAAAAATATCGTAGGGCGAATAGTCATACTCTTGCAAATGGTCTATTGTTAAACCTGCATTTAGTAGGGCAGTGGTTACTTCGCCTATGCTGTGGTTCCAACCAACCGACTCGAGATTAATCTGTGCGTTTTCATCGGCATAGGTGGCCGATTCAGTTTCAATTATGGGTTCTGAATTAAAATAGCAGTACTTCACTTTTTCTAGGGCTTCATCAAACATCCAAACTACAGGGTGAAATTCAACAAACACAAGTTTTCCGCCCGGTTTAAGGTATTTGGCAACCAAGCGTGCCCATTCGTTAATATCAGGCAACCAGCCAATGGTACCATAAGTGGTAAAAACAATATCGAACGGCTGTTTTAAATGGTTTTCGATATCATACACATTGCAGCACAAAAATTGGGCATTGGCCTTTGTTTGTTTCGTTAATTCATTCGCTTTTTCAATGGCTTTGTTTGAAAGATCTACACCCGTGCAACTGGCACCCATTCTGGCCAGCGAAATAGTGTCTTGCCCAAAATGACATTGAAGATGCAAAAGACTCTTGCCGGCAATGTCGCCAAGAAGACGTAATTCAATTTCTTGTAATGATGTTTCGCCATTTAAAAAACCTTTCATGTTGTAGAAATCAGAATCTACGTGAGCATTTACTCGCTCATTCCAAAGTTTTTTATTAATGGCTTCGTGTTTAGAGTCCATGATAATAATTTATACTAGACCAAATTATACGGATTAAATTTTTAACTTTACACGTATAAATGTGCTAATGATGGACGCAAAGTTGACGTTAAAATTAGATAAGAATGTAATTGAAAAGGCTAAAGACTATGCCGCTTCGCAAAAAAGGAGTCTTTCTAGGTTAATTGAAGCCTATTTGAAATCTTTGGTTGAAAAGGAAGTCGAGCAAAATGAACTTGAGATTTCCCCATTTATAAAAAGTTTACAATCAGGTAGTGGTGTGCCTGTTGATGTCGATTCTAAAAAAGAGTATAGAGAGCACCTTGACAAAAAGCATAAATAATGGAACGGCTCTTTATTGATACCAATGTTATTCTTGACTTATTGGGAGAAAGAGAACCGTTTTATGTTGCGGCAGCAAAGATTGCAACGCTGGCAGATATTGGTCAAATAAGGATTGTTACGTCAGCTCTTTCCTATGCCAATACCTTCTACATACTTTCAAAGTACTATGGAAAGTTAACTGCAAATGATAAAATAAAACGATTTAAGGTCCTTTCAATTACAGCTGAATTAACGGACAAAGTAATTGACCAAGCGTTGGTGTCGAAGTTTGGTGATTTTGAAGATGCACTGCAGTATTATTCAGCTCTTACGGCCAAAAGCCATTTAATAATTACTAGGAATGTGAAAGATTTTAAAGCTGCACAAATCCCTGTTATGACACCAAATGAATACCTAAAGAGAAGGATGAATAAAACTTAGATTAATGGTTACCTAAGCTGATTGTATTTTTTAATGGTTGAATTGAGCATTTTAAAGTCTAACTGTCCGTTTACTTCATTCAAATGGTGGCAAATGGCCAACGCCTTGTTTATCCGGCTTTGAGTGTTTTTTACCTTGGCTACTATATGAATAAGGTTGCGTTGTTTGCCAGGGGTCAATTCCAAAAAATGACTTTTCGCAACCAGATCTTGTGCAAATACTTCTTCCAATTCTTCTGGCATTTTCATGCCAAATTCGCTTTTATCTTCTTTTAATTGAACCTGCACCTGCTCCCCAATAGAGAGATTTAACCTTTTAGCCAGTTGCTGATTAATGAGAATGTACCAATAAGGTTTTACGGCCATAATACCGCTATGTATGGTTTCGATTTCGTTTATGGTGCACAGCACTCTTTTATTCCCCGAAGCTAAAATGGCTTGCGCAATATCTTCTGGCAATGGAAGGTGTAGGCCATAAACATTATTGCTAAAGTTTTGAAGGGTGGTTGTAAATGAGTGCATGTTGCGAAACTAGAGGTTAACCAATAGCTCTAAAGGTCGTCATTTTTTTAAATTCTAATCAATTTTGATAATCAGAATTAGTAAGATGGAGATTAATAGTGTAGGATTGAATGGATCTATTATATCTAATGGCGATGCCTTCTTCTTTTAAATGAGCAATCATTCGGCGTAATGTTCGCTCAGACACGTTCAGCTTTTGTGCCAATGCTTTTGGTGTTCCGGTTCTTTTAAATTTTACAAGCTCAAGAATTCTTTGTAAACAATGATTGTAAGAAACATAGTCCATCTATAGGTTGGTTTAAAATGTTTTGCATAAATAGTAAAAATGATGTAATAAATTGGAATAATAGGGGGGGTAAAATTGAATTTTTTTTTTTAGAGTTGATTTGACAAAAAAGAATTTACTTGCTATAAGTAGTTGGTAAACAGTTAATTGCGTTCTGATTTATTCGAAATGAAATAAAATTAATTTAATGTGGAGAGATTAAAATGTTAACGGCCAAATTTTGACCGCGAAGTATTTTAAAATTGACCCAAACAAAAAATATTACACAATGAAAAAGAAACTTTTTTTATTAACTGGCTTGGTTTTGGCCATAGCTGCTGGGCTATTGGTTATGCAGCCAAAAGAAGCTTATGCTAACGGACCTTGCAATCCTCCATGTCAAACTCCATGTGAATGTCCCACGGTAACAATTGACAATCAGGTTTATAATCCACTTACTCAAAATTGCGGGCAATTAACATTTATTTATCCTTCACCTTGTGCAGATGAAGTTGTAGATGTTGAATACGGAGGGCTTTATTCAACATGTTCACAAGGTGATTGTGGTGCCAAGTGCGCACTAGGTCTTAATTTTCAAGGTTGTTTTATTGATTTTAGTGGAGGTGCAAATACTTGGACAATTTCCGGAGATCATTGCTGTGGTGCTGGAACTCAAATTAAAATCACATTTACACCTGATTTGACAAATTGTTGCAATCATGGAACTTTAACTTTAGAGTGCATATAAATTTTGTGATTATGTATCGAGTTTGGCAATAAATAGTAAATTGTCGAACTCGATTTTTCGTATTAATTTTATGAGTATAACGGGCTTGTGTATATTATTATTAATGTCTATAGTAAGTATGGATTGTAAAGCTCAGAAAAGCGCGTCCATAATAGTTCCCGAAATGAATCAAGGTTACGCAGTTGAACACCTTTTGTCTTTAAAAAATGGCTCTTGGGTAATAGCTTTTGAAGCAAATTCCGTAGAGAATCTACCTTTTAGGTTTGTAATTCTAGACAGTTGTTTAAACATATTGAACTCTGTTAAATTGAACCATAAGGAACTTGATGTACAACATTACTTTATTAATGCAGATGAAGAAAGTAATGTATATTTTGTTATGAGCATAAAGAAGCGATTGCTAGACACAACAATTTACTATTCTGTTATTTCTAAATTCGGTCCAGGCGGTGAAAATAAATGGAGTAAATTATTGAAATATGAAAGTGATGATTCGCAATTAGACGGTTGGAGTGGAAAGCAGCTTATTGCTCTAAGCGATGGGTTACTTTATAGTTTTAGTATTCGATCTGGGTATAGTGGTTCAAAATTGGTTACTAATATTTTTGTCAATGTCTTTGATACGTCAGGTAATCATGTAAGGCAACAAAGAATACCAATTAGTGGCTTAAATAATTTTCCGCTAGGATTAACTGTATTTGAAGGTTCCGTTCACTTATTTTTTAAATGTGCTTGGTGTCAGAATGGATTACTAGGTATTTTGACGATTTATCCTAATGGGAAATTAAGTGCCAAATATGTACGAGCAGAGCAATTATTAGATGGAATTGGAGAAGTTGCATCAGATAAATTTGGAAATACTTATTATGTTGACATTAAGAGCAGTCATAATGAAAGTGTTCTATTCTCCCTAGATAAGAAATTGAATATGCGATGGGGATATGTTCTCTCAAAAAATCATGACATGCGAGATGTTCAATTGATTTCAAAGGACAGTTCAATCTTACTAGGAAGTATTATTACACCCAATGCTGGTCAAATAAATTATAATTACGAAGTGAGTGAACTCAACCTTGATGGCAAGCCGATAAACACAAAAAATTGGATAATGGATAGGCGTATATCTCCCATCATATCTATTTCTAGTCGTGGAGATTTAGGATGGCTTCGCTATCCAAATACGTTTATGGTGAACCCAGAAAGGTTGCCTGAAACATGCTTCCCGATACCAAGTAAAAGTTTATATTCCCTTGAAAAAGACACTACCATTAAAATTGTGGATATTCAACCACCACCCATTTACAGAATACAGCCTGACATAATAGATACCGTTCTGCCCTTCAAAACTGGTTGGTTTTCATACACCTTCAACTGCAACACTGGCCTTTTTGGTTCTAATATGCAAACAGACACTTTGCTATGCTACGGTAACAATTTAAAACTTCAGCCAAATGTTTTTGGAGATACTGTAGGTTTAAAATACCGTTGGAATACAGGCGATACCACACCCTATTTAACCACTAGCAAAACGGGTAAGTATCAACTTTCTATAACAAATGGAAGTTGCGCTCATAAGCATAAAACAACGGTTTTGGTAGCTGATGAACTGCGAGCCACCATACCTGATAGCGTTGGTTTTTGCCCAAATGACTCTATGGCATTTCTGGCTGATACATTGTTTAATGAAACAACCTTTTGGCAAAAACCTGATAGTTCATTTACAAATAGTGTAAATACCTATTTCAACCAAAAAGGGGTTTATAAACTTAACTCACATAAACAGCATTGTAGCCAAATTGATAGTACAAATAGCCGAGAGTTGAGTAATCAATTAGTAGGCATAGTGGCCGATACGCTTGTTTGCTACCAGCAGGCAACAACTTTATTGGCTAAAGGGGCTAAAAAAACCAACTGGCAGCCTACAGCATTATTTGCTAGTGGAGAAGATACTTTACAAACCACAACCATTTACCCCAAACAAAATGTAACTGTATTTTTAAACGCTTTAAACAGTAATGGCTGCTTAGAACAAGACTCTATAGAGATAACCGTGTTGCCCGAACTTGAAGTAACAATTTCGCCAAAAGATACCAGTGTTTGCAGAGGCGATTCAGTGGTTTTTACTTCACAGTTAAAAGGTGGTAAACCAGCAAATTATAAGCTCAAATGGTTTGGTAATAATTCAGATTCCAGTCAGATTAAAATGCGGTTCCGTACAACAAAAAATGTAATTGTTGAGCTTAACGACAACTGCTCAGAAACAAAATATGATACCGCTGTGGTTACAGTAAAAGAAGTTGAATTGGGTAATATAGAATACTCACCCATTGCGGCCAAGGCAGGCCATACCATTAGCTTTAATAACACCATTGCAAACGACAGTTCAAAATGGTTTGTAAACGATACCATTTTTACAGATGTAGCCACTGGGCAGCATTACTTTACTAATCCAGGAGAATACACAATAAGGCAAATAGTTTTTCAAAACGGATGTGCTGACACAGCATATTTAAAGCTAACGGTTGATGATGATTTTGGGTATTATTACCCAACTGCGTTCACCCCAGATAACGATGGGTTAAATGATTATTGGTTTATTAAAGGCCACGGAATTGCAGAAGTTGAGTTGAGCATATTTAATAGATGGGGTGCACCTATTTTTTGGTATCAAGATGAACAGGTAAAGTGGGATGGAACATTCAAAGAAAAACCATGTCCGCCAGGCCGCTATCAATTTGTAGCCTTTTTAACAGATTTAACTGGAGCCAAACACCAAGTTAGGGGTGAGTTTGTATTGCTTAGATAAAGCTATTTATAAAATTCTTGACCTAAATGTCATTTTGGTAGTTTTCAATCATCATTAAACATTCAAAATTCAACATTATTTAAACTCAACACTCAATACTCAAGACTACATGTTAGAGTTCTAAACATTCTACCCAACAAGTTGTTATTACCCCTAACCATACATTTGCTAATAACCATTGGAAGCAGTACTGAAAAAATTGGAGAATCCAGAACAGTTAGAAAACAGAAAGGCCGATCATATTGAGCTGGCTCTTAAATCGCAAGTGCAAATGGCTCAAATAGATAATCGTTTTTATTATGAGCCACTGCTTTCTGGTCATGTAAATGAGCTTCCAAACACCAAGTTTTTAGGCAAAAATCTAAGCACTCCCATTTGGGTTTCTAGCATGACTGGTGGTACCGAAATGGCGCATTTTATTAATCATAACTTGGCCAAAGCTTGTTTAAAGTTTGGAATGGGAATGGGTTTAGGCTCATGCCGACCACTTCTTGAGTCGAACGAAAGATTCGAAGATTTTAACCTAAGGCCTCTAATGGGCAACGATTTGCCGCTGTTTGCCAATTTGGGGGTGGCTCAGATCGAAGAAATTTTGGCGAGTGGAAGAATTGAGAAAATTGCCAACTTGGTATCAGATCTTGAAGCTGATGGATTAATTGTGCATGTGAATCCACTGCAAGAATGGTTGCAGCCCGAAGGCGATAGGTTTACCAAGGCGCCCATTATAACCATTTCAGAGTTGATAAATAAACTCGATTTGCAAGTAATTGTTAAAGAAGTAGGCCAGGGCATGGGCAGGGCCAGTTTAAAATCGTTATTGCAAATGCCGCTGGCAGCTATTGATTTTGGCGCCCACGGCGGAACCAATTTTGCCAAGCTAGAAATGCGCAGAAATACAGATTTGCAACGCAAGCACTACCAAGAAACTGCCAATATTGGCCATTCAGCAAATGAGATGGTAAATATGGTGAACGAACTTGTCGGCGAGCTTGGAAATCAGGTTATGTGTAAGGAGATAATCGTTTCAGGAGGCGTTAAAAACTTTTTAGACGGATATTATCATACGTCTAAGTTGAAATTGAACTCAGTTTATGGTCAGGCATCAGCATTGCTAAAGCCTGCCCGCGAAGGTTTTGAACCATTGGTTGAATACTTAAATTTGCAGATTGAAGGGTTAAAAATGGCCCATTCATTTCTGCGGGTAAAAGTTTAGAAATGAACATTAAGGACTTAAAAAACAAAGCCATTTCGGGCTTCTCTAAGTTAACCAAACAAGAAAAAATTGAGTGGTTAATTAGCAACGTTTTCGAGAATCCGAAAGAAATAATTAGAGAGTTTACCACTTATTGGCACTCTGACGAAACCAAGCAAAAGGTTTTTGACGAAATAAGTGAAAACACGCTCACCAATTTTTATTTGCCATATGGTGTTGCACCTAATTTTCTCATAAACGGGAAAATGCACGTAATTCCAATGGTAATTGAAGAAAGCTCGGTTGTAGCAGCTTCTGCCAAAGCAGCTAAATTTTGGCTAGATCGTGGCGGATTTAAAACCCAAGTAATTTCAACCAAAAAAATTGGCCAAGTTCACTTCTATTGGCATGGCGAAGGCGAAAAGCTTAGGGCGTTTATGCCAGAGTTAAAGCAAAAGCTTATTCATGCTACCAAAGACATTACTGCCAACATGGAGAAGCGTGGCGGCGGTATTTTAGACATTGAGCTTGTAGATTTTACTGATGCCGAACCAGGTTTGTATCAATTAATGGCCACTTTCGAAACTTGCGATTCGATGGGGGCTAACTTTATAAATTCTTGTCTTGAAGAATTTGGAAAGCAACTGCCAGAATTCATAAATCAAAATCAGGAATTTTCTGCCGAAGAACAAGAATGTAAAGTGGTTATGTGCATTCTTTCAAACTTTACACCTGAAAGTTTGGTGCGCGCGGAAGTTGAATGCGATGTTCAAGATTTGGGTGTGGTTGAAGGCTTGCCAGCAGAGGTATTTGCTGAGAAATTTGCACAAGCTGTGCGAATTGCGGAGATTGACCCATACCGCGCCACTACTCACAACAAAGGCATTTTTAATGGAATTGATGCCGTAATTCTGGCAACAGGAAACGACTTTAGGGCTATTGAAGCTTGTGGGCACACATATGCTGCTCGTAATGGGCAATACACAAGCCTTTCTCACGCAGAAGTTAAAGATGGTAGATTTAGATTCTGGTTAGAATTTCCATTATCAGTTGGCACCGTAGGTGGCTTAACCAAAATTCATCCGTTAGCCAAGCGCTCATTAGAGTTACTGGGTAATCCTTCAGCAAAAGAATTAATGCAAGTGGTTGCTGCAGTTGGGTTGGCACAAAACTTTGGCGCAGTAAAAGCACTTACCACCAGCGGAATTCAAAAAGGGCACATGAAAATGCACCTTAATAACATTCTTGCCAACTTTGAAGCCAACGCTCAAGAAGCTGAAAAGGCAAGAGAATATTTCTTAGACAAAGTGGTGAGTTTTGCTTCGGTAAGAGAGTTTTTAGAAGGCTTACGCGGAAAGTCATTCACTTCTAAGGTGTAAGAAAATGCAATATTTGGCGCCTTTGTTCTATGCACGTGCCAACGGCAAATTCCTAATAACAAGCGAATATTTTGTGCTTGATGGTGCCAAAGCTTTGGCCATTCCCTTAAAATTTGGACAAGAATTAACCATTAAGTCTTCTTCTGAAAATCTCATTTGGGAAAGCATTAACGTAAATGGAGACACCTGGCTTAAGGCAGAATACGATATTCAATTCTTGACCTTGTTGAGTCTTGAAGGCGATCAAAAAGCAGCTCAAAAGCTAGAAGAAATATTTCAATCAATTCGCGGACTAAATCCTGAATTTTTGGCCAATTCGGCAACAGGATTTCATTGTCAAATTAAAGCCGATTTCGACTTAGGTTGGGGCTTGGGTTCAAGCTCAACTCTTATTTGGTTGTTGGCAAAATGGGCAGAGGTAGATCCATTTAAGCTTCAGTTTGAGTGTTTTGGCGGATCAGGTTATGACATTGCTAGTGCAGGTGCTAATTCCCCCATTGTGTATCAACGTTGGCCTGAGCCAAGTTTCGAACAAGTGACTTTTAATCCTTCATTTAAGGATAAACTGCATTTCGTTTACTTGGGTCAAAAACAAAATTCAAGAGACGCCATTGCTCGTTATCGCGAGCTTGAATTGGACTCCAAGAATGAAATCATTCAAGAACTGAATTCAATTACCAAATCACTGCTTAAGGTTCAAGACTTTGAAGAATTCTGCTCGTTGCTAAACCGTCATGAAGATTTAGTGGCCAATGCACTCCAACAAGAACGAGTTCAAAACAGACTGTTTCCAGATTTTAAAGGCATTGTTAAATCGCTCGGTGCCTGGGGCGGAGATTTTGTTTTGGTGGCTTCAGCTGCAAGTGAATTAGAGATTCGCAATTATTTCAACCAAAAAGAATTTACAATTGTTTTGCGATGGAATGATTTGATTTTAAAGCAAGAAGAAATTAGATAAGTGCCACCTTTGCACCCAGCAATTATTTCATGAAACAAATTACTGAACATAAAACAGGCCATATAGAGTGGCAGAGTCCAAGCAATATTGCCATTGTTAAGTATTGGGGCAAGCACGGTAACCAATTGCCAGCAAACCCTTCGTTAAGTTTTACGCTTAGCACTTCTTACTCTCAAACGTCAATGGAATTTGACGTTAATCCAGACCGCAAAAAGTTTGACCTAGACTTTGAGTTTGAAGGCAAGCCATCACCAAAATTTGCGGAGCGGATTCAAAAGTATTTTGAGAGAAACGCCGCAGATTTTCCATACCTGAACAATCTAAAACTATATTTAAAAAGCAGGAACTCATTTCCACACTCGGCTGGTATTGCTAGTTCGGCTTCAGCTATGAGTGCACTGGCCATGTGCATTGCTAGTATGGAGAGCAGGTTGTTTGGTGGTTTTCCTGAGAAAAGCATGTTTAGAATGCGCGCGTCTCATTTGGCAAGATTGGCATCTGGTTCGGCTGCACGTTCAGTTTATGGTGGTTTGGTTGCGTGGGGTGAGTCTGAGTTTATTGCCAACTCGTCTGATTATTATGCCGTGCCAGTTAACGAAAACCTGCACGATACTTTCAAGTCGTTTCATGATACCATTCTAATTGTTGACGCCGGTGAAAAAGCGGTAAGTAGCTCTGCCGGCCATAGTTTAATGACCAAGCATCCATATTCTGAGATGCGCTATTTCACGGCTCGCCAACACATGGAAATGCTCAAAGAGATTATGGAACAAGGTGATGTTGAAGAGTTTGGCAAAATCTTGGAGAACGAAGCACTCACACTTCATGGATTAATGATGAACTCTGATCCTTCATTCATTCTCATGAAACCCAACACGCTCAAGATTATTGAGATTGTTAGAGAAGTGCGGGAGTCGCAGAAGTTCCCTTGGTATTTCACGCTAGATGCTGGCCCAAATGTGCATCTCATGTATCCGCACGAAGTAGCCGATGAAGCACGCAAGCTCATAACCGAACTTTTAGTACCTTACACCCAAGGTGGCCAAGTGCTTTACGATCAGGTAGGTGCAGGCCCACGTAAAATTCAGGGTGAATGACAGAAGCAGAATTAAGAGCCGCATTACAACCCCATACTTTTTGGGATACCGAGATTGATCGAATCGACTTTGATAAAAACGCTCGGTTTGTGATTGAGCGCGTTTACACCAGAGCAGATATGCCAGAGATATGGGCGGTTCAAAAATTCTACGGTCGAAAAAAGGTAGAAGAAGCATTAAAGCAAGTTCGCTGCATGGACCATTTAACCCTTAATTGGGTATCAAAGTCGTTAAACATTCCATTAGAAGAATTTAGATGTTACGAAGGGAAGCCGTTAGACCGGAGCTATTTAGGCTATTAATCGACATTTTTGATTCTGATTATTTTCCAGATTTTTTCTTGGTAGGCGGAACTGCGCTTGCGCTTAAACTAGGGCACAGAGAATCTATTGATATTGATCTTTTCACTGACAAAGAAATTCATCCTGAGCAGATTTTAGAGAAGATGGCCGATTTTGGTGAATTAACCTTAATTGGAATGAATCCAGGTGGCTTAAATGTATTGATTGATGGAATTAAAATTGATTTCGTTAGACATCCGTACACAATTCTAGAGCCAATTGAAAAGCACAACAGCGTTAGAATGCTTTCTAATATTGACATTGCTGCTCAAAAGCTTCACGCCATTGTTAGAAGGGGAAGCAAAAAGGATTTTATTGATCTCTATTACTTGCTTAACCTGTTTTCTGTAAAGGAATTGATTAGCGCTTATGGCAAAAAGTATAACCATACGTTGTACGAATCTTTTGTTTTAAAAAGCATGACTTATTTCGATGATGCAGATGAGCAAACCATGCCCAAGATATTTGATGGCACTACTTGGCAAGAGATAAAACAAGGCATATCTCAGAAATGTAACAAACAGAGTAATTCAGGGTTTTAAGAATGAAAAAAGACATACGCTCACTTTCTGAAGAACAACTCATTGCCGTTTTTAGTGAGATTGGCGAGCCTAAATACCGTGCCAAGCAAGTGCATCAATGGGTGTGGCAAAAGGCCGTTCATTCTTTTCAAGAAATGACCAATCTGCCTAAAGCCACTCGCCAAAAGCTAGAAGAGCAATTCGAGATACGAGCCATTACCATAGAACACCAACAAATAAGCGAAGACGGCACCATTAAATTCGGTTTTCGCGTTTTTGACGATGAATTGATAGAAGGCGTTCTAATACCAAAAGGTGATAGAATGACAGCCTGTATATCATCTCAAGTGGGTTGTAGTTTAACCTGTAAGTTTTGTGCCACGGCCAGTTTAGACAGAAAGAGAAATCTCGACTTTTTTGAAATCTACGACCAAGTGGTTTTGGTTGACAAAGCAGCCAAAGAGCATTACCAAAAACCATTAACCAATATAGTTTACATGGGCATGGGCGAGCCGCTGCTTAATTATGCTAATGTGAAGCGCTCGATAGAAATGATTACGTCCCCAGATGGTTTAGGAATGTCGCCAAAACGCATTACACTTTCTACAGTGGGCATTGCCAAAATGATTAAGAAGCTGGCTGATGATGATCTGAAAATCAACCTGGCCATTTCATTACATGCACCGACCAATCAGAAACGTGGGCAAATGATGCCTATTAACGAGAGCAACGATATTGATGCCGTAGTTGATGCGCTTGATTATTGGTATGAAAAAACCAAAAGCCGAGTTACGCACCAATACGTAATGCTCAAGAACTATAACGAAAGCGAAGAAGACGCCAAACAGCTCGCTGAGATAGTTAAGCGAATTCCGAGCAAGGTGAATCTCATAGAATACAACCCTATTGACAATGGATTATTTGAACGCACCAGCGGCAACCGAGCCATGAACTTCTTACGCATGTTAGAGTCAAAAAACGTAATTGCCAATATCCGCCGCAGCCGCGGAAAAGACATAGATGCCGCCTGCGGACAATTGGCCAATAAAAACGGCTAACGCATCTCCAAACCACAACACCCAGTGGCTACGCTCTGTGTAGTGACAAATTATCCCGAGCGTCTCCGGTGCGAGTTCCCAACTACCTTGCGCGTCTCTAGCGAGGGTTATTATCAATTACACTTTCTTAATCTGATAAACCGTATTCCGCTTATCGCCTTGTTTAACAATAAGTTTTGCGTCTAGTGCTAGTTTTAAATCTCTACTTGCTGTAGCGGTAGAAATGTTCTTGAACATGAGCATATAATCTTTTCTGGTGAAAGATGTTTTTGAATGCTGTTCCAAGAAAAGCTCAATGCGGTCGGTTGCTGTTTTAGTATTGCCTTGTTGATTTAGAAAAACGGCTAGAGACTCATTAATTGCTCCTAAAAGAAACTCAATGGTAACTGTTGAGTTGCCCATTTTGTCTGATTGTTCAAGTGCTGAGTAGTAGGCTTCTTGGTTTTCTCTTATCACATTTTCAAACGGTAAATAGGTAAAAACGGGATTGAAATTGGATAGGATTATACTTTGCCACAACCGAGCCATTCTTCCGTTTCCGTCAGAAAAAGGATGAATGAAGGTGAGTTCATAATGTGCAACACAGCTTATAATGAGAGAGTGATCATTGCTTTTCTTTAAGTATTCAAAAAGGGCATTCAATAAAGCCTTTAAATTGTTGGCAGGAGGAGCCAGATGCTTCAATTCATTGCCCTTAACTATACCAACTGAACCGGTTCTCAGTTTGCCAGCATCTTTCATTAAACCAGCCATTAAAAGTTTGTGTGCTTTTAAGAAAGATGGCAGCGATGCTGGTTTGAAGGTTGAAAGTTGCACATAAGTTTTAATGGCGTTTTCTATTTCTAAAATGTCTTTCTGTGGCGCCAATACTCTTTTGCCTTCTAAAACTGCAGTTACTTGTTTTTGGCTGAGTGTATTGCCTTCTATGGCCAATGTAGAGCCTATGGTTTTAACCCTGTTGGCTTTTCTTAGTTGCGGTGAAGGTTTAATTAGGAGCGAAGCTTTTATTTCCCCCAGCTTCTCAGAAATTGAAGCAATCAATTGCAGAATTTCTGGCGTAATGTCAAAAGGTGGTTTCGTAATACTATCATTTGATACTATCACGAATATAGCACACCCTTAATGATACTATCAAATGATGCTATTATTGCAACGCTCTAGCTCTTAGTCGCTACGCTCTGCGTAGTGACCAACAATCCCTGGCGTCTCCCGTGCGAGTTCAATGAATGGATTATACGGGTGCCAGAGACACCCTTGATAGCGGTTATGCCGCAGAGCAGCGCAACTGAGACACCCTTGATAGTGGTTACGCCGCGGAGCAACGCAACTGAAACTTTTGTAATTTCTTCTCGTCCCCGGCTTGTTCTTATTCCCCCTTAAACTCTGCCTTTCTCTTGTTAATGAAGGCATCAACACCTTCTTTAAAGTCTGCAGTACCAAAGCAGATGCCGAACTGCTCTATTTCTTGGGTGAAACCATCTTCGTCTGGGTCTTGGTAGGCATTGCCTAAGTTGATGATTTGTTTGATGGTAAGTGGAGACTTACTCGCTATTTTGCCCAGAATCTTTTGCGCTAAACCCATTAACTCTTCAACGGCAACTACATGATTCACCAAACCTAGTTGTTGAGCAGTTTCAGCATCAATCATGTCGGCTGTCATGAGCAGTTCCATGGCTTTGCCATGACCAATTAATCTAATTAAACGCTGCGTGCCGCCATAACCCGGAATAACTCCTAAGTTCACTTCAGGCTGGCCAAATTTGGCATTGTTAGACGCTATTCTAAAATGGCATGCCATGGCTAATTCTAATCCACCGCCAAGGGCAAAACCATTAATAGCTGCAATAACTGGTTTAGAGCTGTTTTCTACTGAGTTAAAAACTGCATGTCCATCAGCTGACATCTTGGTTCCTTCTTCAACCGAAAACGAAGCAAATTCTTTAATGTCAGCACCGGCAATGAATGACTTTTCGCCCGCACCGGTAAGAATCATACCCCGAATTTCGGGGTCTTCGTTGCAATTGGCCACCGCTTGCCCAACTTCTTGAATGGTTTTTATGTTCAGCGCATTCATTTGGCTTGGACGGTTAATGGTAATGGTGGCAATTGCACCGTTTTTATCGAGAAGAATGTTTTCGAATGTCATGCAAAAATCTATTTGCAAGCAAAGATAATTGGCGGTTTAGCCTACTTCGAAAAAAGGTTGTACTTCAAGATGCAATAAATGGCTCTGAAACCGTCTTTAGCACCAATTTTTTTGCCTTCGTCATAAGTACGGCCATAATAAGAAATACCCACTTCGTAAATTCTCACTTTGGGTATTCTAGAAATTTTGGCTGTTACTTCGGGCTCAAATCCAAAGCGCTTTTCTTTAAGGTTCAAACCTTGAATCATATCGCGTTTAAACAGCTTGTAACAGGTTTCCATGTCAGTTAAATTCAAGTTGGTAAACATGTTAGAAATAAAGGTTAGAAACTGGTTGCCAATTGAGTGCCAGAAGAATAGAATTCTATGCGGATTTCCACCTAAAAATCTTGAGCCATAAACCACATCAGCATTGCCTTCTAAAATGGGTTTTAATAAATCGTTATACTCACGTGGGTCGTATTCCAAATCAGCATCTTGAATAAGAATGTAATCGCCTGTGGCTTTGGCAATACCTGTGTGCAGAGCTGCGCCTTTACCTTGATTTACTTCGTGAGCATAGTAGGTAATAGGTAAATCTGGGTTGGCCTGCATATAGCGCTTAATGGCGCCTTCGGTATCGTCTTTAGAGCAATCGTTAACAATAATGAGTTCTTTTTCTACATCCCCTATTAATTCAACTTCTTTAATTCTATTTAAAATAAGGTGAATGGTTGGTTCTTCGTTGTAGGCAGGAATTACAATGGAAAGCTTGATGTTGCTCATATCTTAGAGTTGAGGCCAAAAGCCAATGTCTCAGTTATTTTGAAGACGGCAAAAGTATAAAACCCCAATAAAGCAACATTCACTAAACCCATCTGCACCAATTATTTGTGAGTTACCGGCAGAATTTATGTGTTTAAATCGCTTTTATAATGCTTTAAATAGAAGTAAATTGGCATCATTAAGTAATTCTTTGAGCTGTGGAAGAGCATAAGTCGGGATTTAAAGAGATAGCTAAAAAGGCGGTTTTGCAACCCCAAGAGAAGCTAGCAGAGGTAAAAAGCAGAACTGGTGGATTAAAAATTGGAATTCCTAAAGAGCGGACTTTTCAGGAGAAGCGGATTGGGCTAAGCCCACAGGCAGTGCATTTGTTAGTGTCAAATGGGCACGAGGTATTAATGGAAGAAGGCGCGGGAAGAGATGCCAAATTCAGTAACCATGAGTTTAGCGAAGCCGGTGCCGAAATTGTTCCTGATGCTAAAACGGTTTACGAATGCCCAATTGTAATGAAGGTGGCCTTCCCCACTTATCAGGAAATTGAAATGCTTCGCGATAATCAAATTTTAATGTCGGCTCTGCATGCCAGTATTCTTAAGAAAGATTGCCTTGAACTTTTGGCTAAGAAGCGCATAACGGCTTTCGGTTTAGAATTGCTTAGAGATACTTCGGGTACATTTCCGGTGGTGCAAAGCATGAGCGAAATTGCTGGTAATGCTTCCGTTCAAATAGCATCAGAATACTTGAGCAATGTAACCCATGGCAAAGGCGTAATTCTAGGAGGTATTTCTGGTGTGCCGCCAAGCGAAGTGGTGGTTATTGGTGCCGGCACTGTGGGTCAATATGCCACAAAAGCGGCTTTGGGTTTGGGCGCACTTATTAAAGTTTTTGATAATGATGTTTCCAAACTAAAGCGTCTTCAAAATAATATTTCTAGCCCAGTATTTACAAGCGTTATGCATCCAAAACTGGTACACAAAGCCCTGCTAACAGCCGATGTAGTAATAGGTGCCGTAAGAGCCATTAAGGGTCGTGCCCCGATTGTAATTACTGAAGAAATGGTGCAAAGCATGAAACCCGGTTCGGTGATTGTTGATGTGAGCATAGACCACGGTGGCTGCATTGAAACCAGCGAAATGACCGAGCACAACAATCCTATTTTTACCAAATACGACGTAATACATTACTGTGTGCCTAACATTCCAAGCAGAGTGGCAAGAACTGCTACATATGCTTTGTCTAATATCTTTTCTCAGTTTTTATTAAATGTTGGAAACCACGGTGGTGTAAAAGACTATTTGTGGGATAATGAATATGTGCGCGACAGTGTTTATCTCTATCGTGGAATGCTAACAAACGAGTTTCTGGGTGAGAAATTTGGAATGAAATACAAAGACATTAACCTGCTGGTGGCTTCGCAGATTTGAAATGATGAAGCGATGGATTGTTTTTGGATTTTTAATTGGCCTGTTGGTGGCCGCAGGCGTTTTAGCAACCCACCATTATAGTACTAGACATGCCAGAGAAGTAAGGCAATTTGTTGCCGATAGTTTGGCCATAAATGGGCTTATATTAACTTCATGCGAAGAGTTTTTAGATCATTCTATTAATGAACTAGAAACCATTGAAGCCAAAAGATTTACCAGAAATGCGATTGTTGAAAGACTTAAAAACGGCCAGGCCATAATGGCAATTTTTAAGGTAAAAGATTTAAATAAGCTACTAAATGCCGATTTATTAGGGGGTAATTACCAAACCAAACTAGTTTTTAAAACTGGGGTCGAAGAGAAGGATTATCATGTTTTTTCAATAAGGCAAAATCCAGTTCCAGAGCAAAACAAGTTTTTTCGTTTTTCTGATGGAAGGCGTTATAAAGGCGAATGGAATGGTGCTTTAATGGAAGGAAATGGGTTAATGATTTATCCAGACGGAAGTTGGTATTCTGGTAGTTGGTTAAGTGGGGTGGCTCATGGTCAAGGCATTCTCTACTCAAAAGACAGCGCCATTGTTGCTGAAGGCGATTGGAATCTTGGCACATTTTCTGGACCAAATGTTGAGTAATTACATTTTTCGCTTTGCTTGCTTGCCCAGTTTTATAAGTTGGTTTTTGGTTCTTGCACCTTCAGTTTGCAAAAGAATTTTACCGTTTTGATCAAGGAAAATGAGCGTAGGGTAGGCTGAAACTTTAAACTGCTTGGCGAGTTTTGGGCCTTCGTCTGTTTCAGCATTTACCTTTTTGCTAATGTA
>JAGQWA010000500.1 GCA_020437725.1 Bacteroidota bacterium
TTCTTTGTCAGCGCTGAACTCTAGAACGGTTTGTGCACTTTGCTCAGCAGGTCGGCCAGCATACCACGGCCATTCGTAATATACAATTTGCCCTGATGTATGGCCAGAAACAGGATCTGTAAAGCGAACGTAGAATCTACCCCAGTTAGGCCTTTCAATTTCGAAGGTGTATTTACCCTTGCCATTTTTTACGGTTGCGGTTCCGGTATGAATTAGGTTACTTGAAGAACTACTCAAATAATGCGAAATATTATCGCTTGAGCGGTCCCACCACCAGCGCCAGCCAATTTTATAAACTTCAACACTTACATTATGAGTGCCTTTTATGGGCTTACCATCAGGCGAAACCATGGCTATTTGGTACGTTTGGGGCGTATCAGTTTGCAGCCAATTAGATCGTCGGTTTCCATCAGGTGCTCTAGCACCTATGTAAGATTTATAAGGGTAATAAGGAATGGTGAAACGATCTACACTGCTATTTCCACTCTTTTCAAAAACGGTGGTTTTTAAATTGGCAATGAGTTTTGATGGCACGTTGCCATTCAATTTCATGTTATTGAAAACTTGTGCTTCACCATTTTCATCTACTTCACCATCAAAAATTTCAAGGCTTTCATGATAGCTGTAATGGGCTTGGTCGTCGAAATAATAGTTTTCATAATCGCTAAACGAAATGCTGGTGTTTTGAACCACGGCTTCAATTTTGGCTTTTAGGTTTTTAGCCACCGCCCCATGAAGCCATTTAACGCTTAGTTTTCCATTAATTTCTGGATTAAGAGCGGTTAACTCTTCAACCCCAAAGTCGAGATTTATTTTAAGTCGGTTTGGTTTTATGGTTTCCACCGGAATGGTTTTATAGAAGGTTGAATTTCCGAGCAAAACTTTGGCCTGCCAATTGCCAGTTGGCGCATCGAGCGAAGTTGCCAACCTAAACGTGTACATGCCATTAACGCCATTTGTTTTTACTATTCGGCTTTGTAGTCGGTTAAGTGGGTCAACAAATTCAAGCACTACAGGCGAGCCTTCTGGAACCAAATTTTCTTTGTCTTCGAGCACGAAACTTAGATAAAGCGAGTCACCTGGACGCCATACACCCCGCTCAGTATAAATAGTGCCTTTGTAGCCATCTTGGTTTTCGGTTCCAGATGTATTAAAATGGCTAACTGAAAGGGCAGAGTTGTTGTCAATTTTAAGGTAGGTTTTGTGAGCACCGTTTTCGGCAACAGCCACAAATGGGGTGCCCTCTATTTTTAATTCGGCAAGACCTTCAGCATTAGTAGTGGTTTGGGCAATTACCTGCTGTTGAAAATTGTAAATTTTAACGGTGGTATTGGGTAATGGTTCAGCCTTAATAAGGTCGGTAGTGGTAACATAAAGGTTATTGAACTTACCAGTTTTTACTGCTAAACCAATATCTGAAGCAAGTAGATTGCGCTGCAACATTTGTGCGTTGTAGCGGTAGTACATAGGGTGGCAGGGGTTGTTTCGCTCCCTGTAATCATAATCGCCAGCATAGTAATAATTGTAAGAGTCCCATGTGTCGAATTCATATCCATTATCAGTTTGCCAGCCTTCATTTTCAGTAAAATCTTTAAGGTTTTCGCATTCAAAAGCCACATTTTTTCGGCTGAAGAATAATCTAACTTGGTGAACTGCACCTGGTTCTTGGCTTATTAAGTTGGTTAAGTCAAGTGTGTACCTATTCCATTTTTGCAAATTGGCAACACCTTGCCCAACCAACGAAACAGTATGTCTTTTAATTGGTGCGCCTACTCTTCTTAGTTCGCTACTGTTTCTAAGACTGTTGGTTTGCAGAAATTGAATCATATTCTGCTCATAGATTCTAATTATTTCAACTTCTACTTCATTTAAACCTATGGCTTCAATTGGCAATTGCACCAACCCGTTAGTTGGTAAAATGCATTTGTCAACATTGTCAACCCAGCGTATCTGCGGTTTGGGTTGATCAAACTCAATATTTAAACTAGTGCTAACACCAAGGCTGATGCCATAAATGTTGGTTATACCCTTGTCTAAAAAGAGTGAAAGCGTGCCCGATTGCCTAGTGTTTGGGGTTATTTTAACATTGTTGCCTTTAAGTTCTAGGTCAACATCCAAATTGTAAAATCTAATTAGGCCTTCTAGTTCTTGGCTGGCTTGCAAAGGATCAGAAAAGCTTACCACCACATACTGGTCTGGAGCATGAACCACTCTGTGATTAAGTACATTAAAAGTGCCTAACGGCGGAAGTTTTACTTCTTCTTCACCTTTTATTTCAACATCAAAAGGGGAGCCGTTGTAGGATAGTTTTATAACTTCTTCTTCGTTGCTTCTTTCAATATTTCCTATTAGAAATTCATGGTTTTTACCGTCTGAGTTGTGTCGCCATTTAATGGGTAGTTTTTCACCTTTTTGGGTAGCAGTTAACACCTTTTCAATTTTTGA
>JAGQWA010000501.1 GCA_020437725.1 Bacteroidota bacterium
AAATAAATTACAGGTTTATGAGGATGCCAAGAGTGTATAGATGTTGTAATTGGAAATTCATTGACCTTTTTAAAATTTAGATCAAATACAAATAATAACTGTTTCCAAGTTTCCCTATAAAAACTGAAGTAACCCAAAGCACTGTTGACTTCAACATTTTGACCTTCATGTGTAAAAATGACTTTTTTACTCGATACGTCTAACGCAATTACCTTTCCATCACCTTCAAAAATAACTACATGTTCATCCAGCCAATTAACATTATAAACTTGCCTCCCAGAGTGCAGATGCTGAATGGCCCCAGATTTTTGAGAGAATAAATGAATACTACTAAGTGGTAAATCTTGCTTTAGAAGAATAAACTCATCGGAAACAAAAGGGTTTTCTTTTACTTCTTCTATATACGAAGTGTCTTTCAAAACCAAATGTGGGTCATCTAGGCCAATGTTATAGCTTGGTCTCGGGCCGCAATCAATTCTGTCGAAGTCTTCAAATGGAATTGAATCAATAAAAAGACTATTAGAATGACTAGGAAATTCATCCTTATCACATGTAAATAGAATTGTCAGCAAAGCAATTTGAAAAAGTAGAATTAGTCTATTCACAGATTAACTTTTTAACAAAAACACTCGCTTCATAGTTAACTTTGATGAAATATATTGCGCTTGGTAGGTTGGATAAATTTAAACTTCCTTCAAAATTATTCTCAGCGAATCTTTCGAATACCTGAATCCTTTTACCATTTGCATCTAGAATTTCAATTGAAATTGGAGTCTCCTTTAACGAGTAGTTCACCAATCCATCATAATTTGGATTGGGCCAAATGTGAATGTTTTTTTCTTCGTTCAAATCATTGATTCCAATTGTTGCACTAGTTGAATGCAGGGTGTACTCAAATTTTAGTTCAGAACTTAAATCATTCTTATCAAAAGGATACCATTCTGAATTAGTATAATAATCCACATTGGTCCCGCTCGTAAACTCCCCTAAAATCTCAATTAAGTAACCCTTAAATTTAACCTCCGTAGTCGTAAGAGAATTATCTACACGTTCAATGGATGCTTTTGGTTTCTGATAGTACTCATATAAGGTTTCATAGTCATCTGGCAGTACAATTAAATTGCAAACGTTAGGATTTGCCCAAGCTCCGCTGAGATGGTTGTGCGACAAAACAAATAAATTATGACCAATTGGTATTGAATGTTCGAACTCTAGTTCAACCTCCCAAATATTACATAATAAGCGTTCGCTTGGATAACTGAATTCAGGAACTTTATAAAACACGATTTCTACATTCTCTTCAACCTTAGTAGAGTTGCTCTCGGAAAGATCTGATTCATCATAGTGCTCAAGTTTAAAATCTGACGCACTCATATATTCCAATGAATTTCCCATATTAATTAAACCATGACCAGTTAGATCATCATACCCCACAGTGGGTAGTGGTCTTGAACCGATCTTTGACTGGTCATCTTTTATTTGATCATCGGCACCAAGTTTAACTAGCATTCGTATATCAGCTGAATTTAAGTCTACATTATTTCTTTCGGCATTGGATTTGATTAATGCAGTGAGGCCAGTTACAAAGGCTGCCGCACCGGAAGAACCTCCCGATTCAAAATACCTGTCAACATCATTTAAGTCATTAACGTCAACCGAAGGCACCAAACATGATTTCACATATCCAGGAGCTATCACATCCATACCATTCCCATAATCAGAATAATAATCGTCCCATCCGAAACCGCCATTTGTTACCTTCTTGTATTTACCGTCTTTCCCACTTGCTCCTACCCAGAGAATATCATCTCCAAGATCATACCACGGTTTTGCTGAACTCCTGATTCCGCTATTACCTCTACTGGCTACGATAACTATGCCCTTTTTGATAGCATCATTGAATCTCTCTGTACTCATCGATGCAGCTACCCAGGAATTATTAATTATTGACACCTCATCACTTATACACTTGTCGACCAACGTCATTACACTAGATTCACTCTTATCCTTATCCCATTGATATGAATAAACTTTGATTCCATTACCTGAACCATCTGTTCCACCAGCAATTCCAGCAACACCTATTTCATTATTTGTAATAGAACCAAATACGCCAGCCATTTCAGTTCCATGTGAGCCAAAATACTTATTTACATCTTTGGGAGAGCTAGATGTAGCTGCGTCATATCCTCCTCTTACAACGGAAGTTGCCCAATCTTCTTTAGAACTAAGATCTTCATGTTTTCCAAGAACCAAATCATCAATTATCCCAACTTTAAGCGTGCTTAATCCCATTTCGCCATAGGTGTACCATGCCTGCCTAACTGAAACCTGACCACCATGAAAGTCAGACGAAGCGGTTGCAGGCCAAAAACCTTTTTGTTTCTCAAAATCTTGATCATTAGGGGTTGTTGCAATTTCAGCGAC
>JAGQWA010000502.1 GCA_020437725.1 Bacteroidota bacterium
AGCTATTCCGTTGGCCATTTACTTATTTGCATTTGAACCAATTGCTTGGCAAGAGCTTGACAAAACAGGTTGGCAAAACATTGGCGCTATTGGTATTTTGGCAGTGGTTGGCACTGCCATTGCCTTAATTCTTTTCAATAGGCTTATTCAACTTTCAAGCGCGGTATTTGCCAGCACGGTTACCTATTTAATTCCGGTTGTAGCGTTAATTTGGGGAAGCATTGATGGTGAGCCCATTGGCTGGCAAGAAGTGTTAGGTTTAGGCATTGTGCTAACAGGTGTGTATTTGGTAAATAGCAAAGAGAAAAGAAAAACAGCGTGAAGATTTTTAGCAAAATTTGGGCTGTATGGGCCGTTTTTATCTTCGTGTTCTTCATGTTTATTGCCTTGTCATTCTACATTATTGGCATTGCCATTTGGGGTCAAAAAGCCATTCAGAAGGTGCATTTCATCTCTAGGCTTTGGGCGCGTTTTATCTTTTTTTGGTGTGGAATTTGGCTTAAAACAACAGGTCAGGCACCGAACCCAAAACAACCAATGGTGCTCATTTCTAACCATTTATCGGCGCTTGATATTCCGGTCTGCGCAATTGCCACAAGAAACCCTTTTAAGTTTCTAGCCAAGGCTGAATTAGGAAAAATACCCGTATTGGGATGGATTATAAGCAACATCTACATTACTGTTAACCGCTCTAGCCCAGCAGCCAGAAAACAAAGTTTGGCCGCCATGAAGAAGGCCATTGATGACGGCACTTCCGTTTTCATTTATCCCGAAGGAACTAGAAACACTAGCTCAGATCCTTTGCGTCGATTTCATGAAGGCGCGTTTAAGCTGGCCATTGACGCTCAGGTTCCTGTTGGCATTTTGCATATTCAAGGTACCAACAGAATTTGTCCGCCAAAAGGTTTTTCACTAAACCCGGGAAGATTAAAAGCGCATTGGGTTGCCATAAAACCAACAACTGGTTTGAAGCCAGAAGATTCTGAAAAACTAATGGAACAATGCCAGGAAGAATTGTTGAATTCAATAAAAGAAATGCAATGAATTATACCATTTCAGGGAATATAGTTGACGTTGTAAAAGGCGAAATTTTTGAAGGAAAACTAACCATTGAAAATGGAAAGATTGCTTCCATTACGAGATGTACGGTTTCAGATAACAACTACATTATTCCAGGTTTGGTAGATGCGCACGTGCACATTGAGAGTTCAATGCTCATTCCATCAGAATTTGCACGGTTGGCGAGTGTTCATGGCACAGTAGCTACCATTTCTGATCCGCACGAAATTGCCAATGTCTGTGGCATTGAAGGTGTTGATTACATGATTAAAAATGGCAACAAGGTGCCATTTCATTTTCATTTTGGTGCGCCCAGTTGTGTGCCTGCAACAGGATTTGAAACAGCCGGTGCCACATTAGGTCCGGCCGAAATCGAACAGCTTCTCTCCCGCTCTGACGTTCATTATCTGGCCGAAATGATGAACTACCCTGGCGTTCTTTTCGAAGACCAAATGGTGATGGAAAAACTGGCTATTGCCAAACGGTTAGGCAAACCAATTGATGGCCACGCTCCTGGATTAACCGGCCAACAGGCCATAGACTATATAAATGCTGGAATTTCAACCGACCACGAGTGTTTCACCTACAATGAAGCCAAGTTTAAATTGGAAAACGGCATGAAAATTCTAATTAGGGAAGGCAGCGCTGCTAAAAACTTCGAAGCACTTATTGATTTAATAGATGAATATCCAGCGCACATCATGTTTTGCTCAGATGATAAACATCCTGACGACTTGGTTCGTGGACACATTAATCTTCTCATAAAGCGAGCATTGGCCAAAGGCAAAGACTTTATACAGGTACTAAGGGCAACAACTCTAAATCCGGTAAATCATTATAAAATGACTAACGGATTGCTACAAGTGGGAGACTCTGCAGACTTCGCCATTATTGACAATCCGCAATCATTCAATGTACAAGCAACCTATGTAAGCGGAGAAAAAGTGGCTGAAAAGGGAAAATCGCTAATTGAAAGCATTTCCGAAAAAACCATCAACCATTTCAATTGTCAGCCAATTAAGTTAGAAGAGCTGAAATTGACTTTGGATGCAGGACAACACCGAGCCATTGAAGTAATTGACCAGCAAATTGTTACTGACGAATTCAAGTTCGAGCATAACGGTGGTGAGTTTAATTCATCGACAGAAAAAGACTTACTAAAAATTGTGGTTTATAACCGCTACCAGCCAGCCAAAGCGGCCATTGCGCTCGTTCATAATACAGGTTTGCAAAAAGGAGCAATTGCCTCTACAGTTGCTCACGACAGTCATAATATTATTGCCATTGGAACCAATGACGCTGACTTGCTAAAAGCCATAAACGCCATGGTACAATCAGAAGGTGGTGTTTGTGCAGTTCTTGGCA
>JAGQWA010000503.1 GCA_020437725.1 Bacteroidota bacterium
CAGCTTTGATATGTTTCATCATATTCAAAATCATCACTTCGATTCTAGAATTTCTACAAAATTTCCTCCGTCAATCAGGCGAAATCACCCGGTCTATTTTGATCATGGTGGGCTTAGCCCTGGCACTATTTATTTGGCTTAGACCCGACCAGGCCACTGCCATGGCCCAAAATATAGTTTACAAGATCACTAGTTGGTTTGCCCCGCCACCATCTTTCGAAAATGATGACGAGATACTTAGCCTCTAAATAGTCTATCTTATGAGTACGGTAATAAGGACAAAGGGAGAATTGGTAGCCAATCAATTGATCGATCGCAAAAATGGAAGGTGGTGGCCAACGATTCGAAAAGGCCCGATATTCTATCTTGAAATGGCAGGAAGCTCGATGGCCTTGATTATGCGATGTAGTTTAAGGAAAAACGTTGGATTGGAAAGCTATAGTTTTAAACAGGCCATTTTAGGGTTTGTTTGGTTGAGGTTATTCACTATGCTTAGTGCTTTTACTCCTGACTCAACAACGATGGTATCTGCGTTCTTTAATCCAATAACTTATACTACTGCCTTCTCATTGGCTTTCAATATATATAGCCTTACTTTCCTTTGCTCCTGTGTCTGGAATCTAGCTAAAACCGAGATCGGCACCTTTCGAAAAGATCCAGGCATGAATGTAAAAGGTCGTGGTAGGACCAGATTTTTTGATTTTTTAATCGATCAGCAGAGACATGGCGGAGGTGGTTATAAACCGATACTCAAAATTCTGCAGACAGAAGGCTTTGTACAGACAATTGTTGAACCGGTAGTTATCATTTTAATTGGCACCACCCTTTATCTTATTCCAGGTTGCTCGGTGATTAGCTTGTTTCTAATCCTAGGCTCCAGTTGCTATGCATTTGATGAATATAACTATGCCAGAGCTAGGATCCGGCTGGAACGAATCCAACGGGCACAGAAATTGAGTGGCAGCGAAACGGTTGAAAAGCAGAAAGAGTACGGAAGTGGGATACAGGATATTTATGTGTAATCATTTTTTCAAATTTTATCGAATTTCTATGCCTTAAAAAAAGGCAAGAAGAGCTGCAGTAAAACCTAATTGTAAAATGAATCTATTTTCTAATTCCAACGATCAAATCTCTAAGATTCTGGAGAATTTTCAAAACGAAAGAACTCCTTTTTACTTAATAGTAGTTGTTTGTGTCTTCACTGTTAGTCACACAATTCGATATAATATTAGTGAAGCTAAATGGTGGTGGATCTATAGTTTGATAGGGTTTGTACTAATAATGGCAATATTGTTGAGCTATGCCAAACAGATTCAAACGGACAAAAGCTACAATATTCAATTGCAGTGGACCAGGAGTTTAGGAATCGCCAGTGCAATCTTATGTATATTTCTCACCGGGCAATATGCTCTGAATGATCAGGAGCTTTTCCTTTTAGTTTTCATTCCCTGTGTAGTTCAGATAATTGTATTTGGACTATATCTTTTCTTTAGAGACCTCAGACCAATCAATGAAAGCATAGTAAAAAGCAAAGATGCGACTCCCAAACTGGGAATAAATTACCTACAGATATGCATTATTACAACTACGCTTCTAGCTGGAATTGCTACTAATTCATCATTAAGTAAAAAGGCCAAGATTGAAAGCACGATTGCAGATCTTTGCCTTACTGACGATATTAGAGGTCTTTTTAACAAAGGTAGTTCAGTAGACATCAGCGATAAGAAAGCTACCATTACAGGGATAAAAGATTGTTATTATCAGTTAAAATCTATGAATTCCTCTTTGGCAATGAAGTCAGATATCCTGCAAGTTTTTCTTAATAAGGAAGCATATGACAAACTGCTAGAAGTTCAATACATTGTTTCGAATGTGAGTGATTCTCCACTTTTAGGCTTCGCTTTGGAATGTCTCGAAGAAAATAATATGCTTGATTCATTGAATAATCTCATCGAAGACAATAAGTCTTTGATTGATCTTTATACAAATAGTTCATCCTATTCAAAGCAGTTCAGTAAACTAATTCAAGGATATGGTCAAGCATTGAATACATTAAGTGAAATTGATGCTACGACAGCTGCTCTTAAGTCTTGCCTCACACCGGCTACTGATACAATAATTTCTAGCTTTTTACAAACATATGAGAAACAAGAACAGATTCTTTCAGAACTCAGTAGTTGCTACAAATATGTCGATAGTTTTGACGAGAACAACCCTAAATATATGGATCGAAGATACCAGATAGTCAATTATTCATTATTGGGTTTATGGTTTGTTTGCATGCTGTATTGGATCTTTACTCTCTTCTATGGTGATGTAGAAAACCATAGTGCATTATAATAAATTGAAATGTTTACTGAGAAATTTTCAAAACGACGTATTTATCTAGGAGTAATACTATT
>JAGQWA010000504.1 GCA_020437725.1 Bacteroidota bacterium
TAGACTAGGATTTCGATTAGAAAGAGCTGCGGAAATTGTTCTGTGGCTCTTTTTTTTGTTTAGAATAGAGAATACAGAAACCAGAAAGTAGAAGGAGCTGCTATTTCAAATTTTTACTATAAATTTCATTAGATGTAAATTCAATATTCAAAATTTAACATTCAACATTCAAAATTTCCTATTAAACACTCACGACTCAGCACTCACGACTCAGCACTCAAAACTCATTACTCAAAACTTTTTAAGGTATTTATCGAGTTGTTTATTAGTTGAAGTTTGAATTTTTCTCTGCATAAAGGGAGTCCAGCCTAAAAACCATCCAATCGGGCCAAGTGCTTGTCTAGACCATTTCCAAAGATTGAAACTGTCATGGTGTTCTACGATTTTGCCATCATTGAATTTGAATACTGCATGAACATGATTAACTACTTTTCGCTTTTTAGGCCCGAAACGATAAACGGCTTTCCAATTAGCCGATCCCGTTTCATCATTGCATTCAAAGTCAATTAGTTCAATGCGTTCAATTTGCTTTTTTCTAGAAAGCAACATTTCCCACATTTTGCATGCTCGTTCACCTTTCAATTCACCAAAAGCAGGGTCGTGAAATGTGATTTCATCGTGGTAACAAGCTTTCATTTCATGCGCATTGCCCTCTGAAAAAGCGGTATAGAAATCAACAATCAACTTCGTATGCTCCATGTTTGGCAAGTTAGCTGTATTTCACATTGTTTTAGCCTATTCTAAATCAACTCAACCATCTAGAAACTGAATATGATAAACTCAACTCCAAAAAGGGGAATGAGTAGAATGATTAAAAAGTTAATTATCACATTATCACCTTATTCCATTACCACATTAGGCTAGAACTCCGCAATAATGCCAATTGAAGGAATTGTAGTTCCTAAATTGTTCTCAAGTGTTGTAAGTTGATATTGGAACTGATTGGCAGATACAGGATTGCCTAAATCGTCTCTTACAACATCTACAAATGGCTGGCCAGCTTGCGATGAGCCATAAACATTCTGTATGTCGAAATACACATTCAAACTCCACTTGTCAAAGTAATATTTCTTGTCAACTCGCAAATCAAGCTGATTGAAATTTGAAAGTCTTCTTTCATTAATACGGTCATAATTGGGCAAACCACGACCGGTAACATCCCAAACAGCTTTGGTGGCTGAACGTTCCAAATCAAATGGCGTGTAAGGTCCGCCAGTTACAAACCACCAGCGAGCACCAACTTCCCAGTTTTTCTTGAATTTCTTGCCGGCTGTTAAGCTCAAAAAGTGTCTATTGTCCCAAGCCGATGGTTTATAATCACCGCTTTTGTCAGTAAACTCTGACTTTAGAATGGTGTACGACATGATTCCATAAAAGCCTTTGTAAAGCTTTTGTTGAATTAAGAACTCAAGCCCAAAGCTTCTGCCTTCGCTGGTTGAATTAGCAGGTTCATTACCCACCACTCCAAAATCGCTGCCCAAGTTGGCTAGAGAAACTGAGTCGTTTAGCAGAAAAGGGTAGTTGTCGTATTTCTTATAAAAACCTTCAATAGAGAAACGTGTATTGGTTTTTGTAGTGAATTCAACCCCTGAAACCAAATGTCTATTTCTGATGTAGGTTATTTCATTTTGCTTGTTAACCAACTGGTTTTCAGCATTTCGGTAGCCCAAAATGGTGTAAGGCGGAAGTTGGAAGTACTGACCGGTGTTAAAATTGATTCTAAAGTTTTTGGTAACAGCGTATGAAGCTGAGAATCTAGGCGCAAACTGCTCAAGCGGATTATTAGTTTGCTCTGAATAGTTTGAACCGTCAATTCTGGTTCCTAATGAAAGTAAAAGTCTATTATCGAGCACCTTTTTGCTCAATTGCGCAAAGGCACCATATTGATGCAAGTCTAGCCTGGAGTCAAAATCAATGGTAATTACGCCACCACGGGTTGACAAGCGGTTATAAGTCTCGTTTGTGTAAACATCATATTCGTATGAAAGACCAGTTGTAAGCTTAAAACCATTTTTCTGCATCACATTTTCAATGCGTATTCGGTTTTCAACTTCTTGCGATATGTAGTCTAAAATCTTGTTGTCTTCGTTAGAATCATCGTTGTTTTCGTACTTAAAACTTCTGTTGTTCAATTTGTTTCTGCTAAAAATTAAGTTGGTGTAGCTGTTTTCATGAAAGCGGGTGTATTTCAATCCACGTGTGTAATTATACTGCTCGTTTACAGGTAAATAATTAAGAATGTAGCGTTGCGATGGTGTTTCGTTTGCATCTAGGTTCAGGGCAAAGTCGTCTATTGCACCAATGCCAACAATGCTGATGCGGTCTTTTTGCGTGGGTTCAATATTGAATTTGAATTGCAAATCGGTGTAAATAGGTAAAAATGGCAGGCCTATTTGAGC
>JAGQWA010000505.1 GCA_020437725.1 Bacteroidota bacterium
GTAACAGGAGCCACTTTAGGTAAATATGATGATCCTTCAACCGATTCATGTAAAGTGGGTTACAATGACGATCGTAGCATTTATGTTGCCACTTTTGATAAAGATGGAGCTTGTTTGAGCATAAAGACTTTTGGCGGATCGCGCGATTTCTTTTTGCGTGGTGGCTTAGATGCCAGTAATGATGGTCAGATTTCACTTACCGGCAGAGCGTTTTCTTCTTTCTATTACGGAAACAACCTTCAGTATAGAGTTACTAGCAGTGACATTGATTTTACCATGATTCTTGGGCAGTGCGTGGCACCAAAAATTCTGGGTTTGGGAGCCACAGCCGCACTTTGTGAGGGTGAATCTGTTACGCTTAAACCACAGTTTTTTGGCCTTGTGCAAAATTTGGCATGGCTAAAAAATGGCGTAAAAGTAAATGCCGATTATTATGATGAAAACTATACAATTGATTCGCTTTCAGACTCAAGTGCGGGCGATTATTGGCTTAGACTAACAGGTGCTTGCGGCAGCGATAGCATGAAACTTACTGTAAACCAACCAAAGCCAAAACCAAATTTACTACTTGACGCCAACGAAACTTATTGTGAAGGCTTTAATCCAACCGCTGTTCTAAGATTTACAGGTACACCACCTTTTAATTATTCGGTTGAAGTTGACGGGGCAAACCAAGATTTTATAACCAATAAACTTGCTGACACGCTTACGTTTAACTCAGCTGTTAAGCTAAAAACCGTTTCAGTATCTGACAATTATTGCACTGCCCAGTTGGGTACAGATAGCATTCAGTTTAAGATGCAGAAATTACCCATTTCGGAGTTTACTGTTAAGATTACCGACTTCCTTGTTAAACTGAGAAGCCAAGCAACTTTCTACGATAAATTGAGTTGGAGTTTTGGTGATGGAAATGGGGTAAAAGATGATCTCTATCCTGCCCATACATATGCCAAAAATGGCACTTATACCATTACCTTAATTGCCGAAAACCAATGCGGAACCGACACTTTTACCCAAGATGTTGTAATTGATGCAGTAGGTGTTGGAGAACCGAAAATTGAGCATTTAGACCTTTATCCAAACCCAGCCACAGAAAATATAACAATTGATTTTGGCCAGAAAGAAGCGTTTTCCTATCGCATTTTTACCACACTTGGTCAGTTAGCATTGGTGGGTAATTCTGAAATTGGCAAAAAAGCCATTAATATCAGCGAACTTGAACCAGGCAGTTACTACATAATGGTTTATACTGCTGGCGAATTGAAAGGGATGGGGTATTTGGTTGTTGAGTAACTAGTCAAGAGACAACTGTCGACAGACCACAGTAGGCTGTCGTCAGTGGTCGGTGGACCGTAGACTGACAACTACTTCAACTCCTTCTCAACTTCCCTTAGCCGCCTGCTTATTGATTGTTCATTGGGGTCTAACTCTTTGATTTTAAGCAGCATTTCTTTGGCTTTTGCAGGCTGTTTCATAGCCGAGTAATTATTGGCAATGGCATAGTAATAATGAATTTTTGATTTAGCATTGGTGGTGTGGTTGGCCATCCAATAATGATCTTTATTGCTGGCTTCATAATTATGAAGGGCGGCATAAACATGCCTTCTTTCTGCGATTATTGTAGATGAATCCATGCCATGAATTAAGGCCAGGTTGTAGTATTTAAGTACGGAATCTTTGGTTAAGCTACTACTGCCGTAGCCATTAAGTGGTAAATCATATGCTTCTGCTAATTCGAAATAATATTGTGGATTTGGTTTATTGCGGTGGGCTTTCTTATGCATGGCGGCAATGGCCATTTTTCGGTAACGTTTGCACTCAGTTGAGTTAGACCACATGGTAATGCGATTGAGATAATTGTAGGTATAAAAATGATCAGGGTTAAGTTCTAAGCTTTTTTCAAGTGCAGATATGGCCACTTTTCTTCTTGTTGCCCTAAAATCATCGTCGAGTGCACGGCTGGTGATGCTTAAATAGATAAACTCGCCTTTTTGGAAGTAATAATTCCAGTTTTCTGGGTCTGTGGCTATGAGCGCATCGTAGTTTTTAATGGCCGCGTGATAGGTTTCATCATTATATCTTTCGTAAAACGGCGCTTTGGCCAAGTAAGGCCATGCCTGCATGTAATCTGTTTCACTCACACTGTCGCACTTATCAAAAAGGTATTCTCTTAGTCCAGTGGCTTTGGTAATTAACGAAAGTTGACTTAAGTAGCTTTCATTGTCGGGTTGAAAATGAAGCAGTTTGAAAAGCACGTTAATTTGAGCTTTATGTTTTGATAAATGGCCAAGCACCCTTTCGTATAAAAGCAACATTTGTTCAGATTGTTTCCAAGAATTAAAATGGTTCTGGAGCGTGTTGGCGCAGGCTGAAAATTGCAAAAGATAATACTCGCT
>JAGQWA010000506.1 GCA_020437725.1 Bacteroidota bacterium
TGCCTGCATATATCTCGGCATCGTACATCTCCTTAATGTGGCTTTGGATGTCTCGATAGCTCATGCCTTTGCCATAAAGCGACAGAATTTTTGTGTCTAAACCACCATTTATTGAGCGTTGACGCTTTTTAATTAACTGAGGCTCAAAGCTGCCATTTCGGTCGCGGGGCGTAAAAATTTCCAGCCCACCATTAGAGCTAAGGACATTTTTACGCCCCTTGCCATTCTTTCGGTTACCAGGTTCAGATTCGATCCTTAAATGTTCTTCAAGCTCAGCTTCTAAACTTTTCTCTAAAACCTGCCTGATTAGCGGGTTTAAAATACCATCTTCTCCTAAAAGTGGTTTGCCTGAGAGAACCTGTTTACTTAGTTCTTCTATCAGTGAATCATTAATTTCTTTCTTCTTCTTTGACATGTGTCTAATTTAAAAATTGACACACTTATTTGAACAGTCTCCAAAACAGCCTTTAAACGTTCAAGGCGGAGTAAGTAAACAAATGCATCTCTATTCACTATTCACTATTCACTATTCTCTATTCACTATTCACTAGTAACTAATATTGCCCCATGCTAACCTGGAAAAACGTATTGCATTTTGCCCAGAAGGGAAACCCTGAGCCAACAAGAAGAGTTGAAAAAACCGAAGCTGAATGGCAAGCACAATTAACACCTGAACAATTTGCCATTGCCCGCCAAAAAGGCACTGAGAGAGCATTTACAGGAGCTTTTTGCGAAAGTTTTGAAGCTGGCATATATAACTGCATTTGTTGCAATGAACCTTTGTTCGATTCAACCATTAAATACGACTCGCATAGCGGCTGGCCAAGTTTTACCCAACCAGTGGCAGAGAACGCCATTAAATACAAGAAAGACACTTCTTTTGGTATGGTGCGGGTTGAAGTAATCTGCAATGTGTGTGATGCGCATTTGGGCCATGTATTTCCTGATGGACCAGAACCTAGCGGGTTGAGATACTGCATCAATTCAGCATCTTTGCAAAAGCACTAGGCAGGCAAATAACTCTTGAAAGAAATAGTTTACATCAATCGCCAAACAGGGCAACAGGTTATAGAAAAAGTGCCTGGTGGTGGCATGCTCAAGTTCTTATACGGTTCACCTATTGGAAAGTTGACGCTTTGGGCATTGGTTAAACGAAAGTTGTTCTCTAGCCTAGGTGGTGGCTACATGAACTTAAAACGCTCAGCAAAAAACATTGAGCCCTTTATTGCTGATCATGGAATAGACATTGCGCAGTTCTTGGTTCCAGAAAATGGCTACAAACACTTCAACGACTTTTTCTACCGGAATATTAAACCAAATGCACGCCCAATTGGCGAAGGAATAGTTTCGCCAGCCGATGGCAAAATATTGGTGTTTGAGAACATTAAGCAAAGCCGCCAATTCTTTCTAAAGGGCATTCCTTTTTCTCTAGGCAGTTTTTTGCGAAACCAAGAATTGGCCAAGAAATACGAAGGCGGCAGCATGGCTATTATACGCCTAGCCCCAGCTGATTATCACCGTTTTCATTTCCCTTACCAAGGAGAAGTTGGCGAAGTAACCCGAATTAAAGGAGCTTACTATTCAGTTTCTCCATTGGCCTTACGTAAAAGCCTGCGCATTTTTGTTGAGAACAAACGCGAATACTGCGAACTCACTCACCCTGATATTGGCAACTGCTTAATTATTGACGTAGGCGCCACATTAACGGGCAGTATCATCCAAACTTTTGATCCGCATTCAACCGTTACAAAAGGACAGGAAAAAGGCTATTTCGCCTTTGGCGGCTCTACTACAGTTCTACTTTTTGAACCCAACAGAATTGAATTTTCTGAAGATTTGATTCGAAACACAAAAGCTGGGTTAGAGACCACTGTTTTGATGGGGGAAACTGTGGGGAAGGCTTGTTAAAGACCAAAAAACGAATGAAAAGAATAGAATTAACTTAAAAGTTTAATTCTATATTGTTCTTTGGTTTGCACATCAAAATTTCCAAATTTCACCATGCTACTGTTTCAGAAAACCAATTCATACTCAATAGAATAAATAATTCTCGATAGTAGTAAAATAAAGAAACTAATTGAGCACAGACCTGCCATGTTTGTAGGAGAAAAAGAAACGTAAATAACTACTCTATGAACAAAGAACAAGAATTTTACAAAAAAGCGACCGCTGCCAATGTAGATGCCGTTTAAAGCCAAATGTTTGGTAAACCTTGTTTTAAAATAAATGGAAAGGCCTTTGAAAGCTTCTTTCAAGAAGAAATGGTGTTTAAACTCAATGGGCAAGACCATTCCAATGCGCTAAGTTTAAATGGTGCTCAACTCTTTGATCCTTCAGGCAAAGGACGAGCTATGAAAGAATGGGTGCAGGTGCCCACAACTTACTCTGATAAAT
>JAGQWA010000507.1 GCA_020437725.1 Bacteroidota bacterium
AGGTTTTCTTGCACTTGTGCGTTTAGTAAATTCAATTGCGCTTCTCTGAATTCGGTGCCCGTAATTTGACCTGCTCTAAATGCTTCTTGAGAACGCTCAAAATTGGCTTCGTTTACTTTTACTGATGCCTTTCTGAGTTGGTAAATGGCCCTTCCATTTTCGTAATTTGTGTAAGCATTATCTATTTGAGTTGAAAGCTGGCGCTGCACATCATCTTGCTGCAACATGGCGTTGTCTAATGCTATTTGCGCGTTCTCTTGGCGAATCTTGTTCTTTCCACCATCGAAAATATTGTAGCTCAAACTCAAATTTCCGTTCAACCCCGACGAGCGATTGGTGGTTATAAAACTGGCATCATTTTGATTACTTGAAGCTGAATAGCCCGCATTAACGCTAATTCTTGGAAACAAATAAGCCTTTGAAATTTCAATATCATTTGCTGCAACATTGGCCTGTGCCCTGGCTTGTAGTAGGCTGGCATTGGTGCTTTCTGCCTTCGACTCAATTTCGCTTTTAGAAACCAAGTTGGTAAGATTAACTGCTTCGTCAAGATTAAAAGCAACATCGCCTTCCTGCCCCATTAAATAGGCCAAATTGGCCTTTGCATTACTTAATTGTTGATTAAGCGTTACCAGTGTAATCGAGTCATTCTGCATGTCAACTTCGGCATTTAACATGGCAATTTTGTTTGACGAACCAAACTCAACCCTAAGGGCGGCTCTGTCATACCTTTCTTTAGAAATGGCCAATGCATTTTCTGCCGCTTTAATATTGTTTTGAACGGTAAGTGCCTGGTAATATGCCTGCACCACTTGCATTACAATACTTTCAGTTTGCACTTGCGATTGCGCTTTTGCCAAATCAGTTTGGTCGTGGAGTTTTGACAACGTATTAGTAGCCAAAAACCCATTGAATAACACATACTGAGCTTGCACATTTGCCGATAGTGTAGCCGATTGCGCACCATTTTGATCAATAGGCGGATTTCCACCCACAAACTCTATATAAGTATTGGTAACCGAACCATTTACGCTACCATTGGCGGTTACGGTTGGCAACATGCCAGCATTACCAGGAGAGGCATTGTTTTGGGCAACAATGGTCGCATTTTGAGCTACTTGAATGCCCAAATTGCTTTCAAGAGCGCGGCCAATGGCCGTATTTAAATTAAGGGTTTCTTGGGCGAAACCAAACAACGAAACACTTAGAAAAATGATACTTGTTATGAGTGTTTTCATACTATTCTAATTCTCCTAATTCTTTAAATAATTTCTCTTCTCTATAGGCGGCCTCTACTTCTCTTGGTTCTGGTTTTTTGCCAGTCCATAGCCATTTTACACCAATTTTTATGCGGTTAAATAGTTGAAGCCATGCCGGTAGCATAAACAAGGTGGTGAAGGTAGCCACTAATAATCCATACGCAACTGAAATGGCCATAGGAACCAAGAATTGCGCCTGGAAACTTTTATTTAAAATAAGCGGGCCTAAACCAACAATGGTAGTTACCGAAGTAAGTAAAATAGGCCTGAATCTCGACATACCGGCATCGTAAAGCGCATCATACATTTTCATTCCGCTCTTTAGATTTCCATTCACCATGGTAACAAACACCAAACTATCGTTAACCATTACACCAATTAGCGCAATAATGCCAAACATACTAAGCATTGAAATTTGCGCATCATGAAGAAAATGGCCCCAGCCTACGCCAATAAAACCAAATGGAATGGTGAGATAAACCGCAATGGTTTGTGAGAACGACCTAAAAGTGAATACAATTACGGCAAACATGAGAATGAGCACAATGGGCATCACCTTTTTCATACTGTTTGCCACCTTCGCGTTCTGGCGGCTTTGGCCTTCAAACGAGTATTGCACACCTGGATATTTGGCCAAAATGCCAGGCAATAGAGAATTTTCAATTTCAAAATTGATATCTGAAGTTGAAGCTTTTGGATCGGCAACATCAGCTTCAACCCGTATTTCTCGCATTCCGTCCAAGTGATTAATGCCAACCACTCCCCTTACTATCTCGTAAGTTGCCAATTCGCGCAATGGAATTTTCTGACCGGTTGGCACATTAATGCGCATGTCCATCATCTTATCAATGCTAGATCGGTCTTCTTCTTTATAGCGCACCCACACTTTTACTTCATCTTCGCCGCGCTGTAGTCGCTGCACTTCTGAACCAAAGAAACCGGCCCGTACCTGACCCAGAATATCTTGCAATTGCAGACCCAATACTTTGGCTTGTTGATTCAACGATAAGTTTACTTCTCTTAATCCCGGTTGGTCAGAAAGGTTTACGTCCTTAAGCACTGCCATGCTCTGTAAAGAATCATACAAGTCATCTTTTGCCATTTCTAGCACGTTAAGGTCATAACCTTT
>JAGQWA010000508.1 GCA_020437725.1 Bacteroidota bacterium
AAAAAGTTGTTTTCTATAAAGCCGAGAAAAGCGGGCATTAAACCCTTGAAACACTGAGTTGGTGTAATTTTCACCTTTAAAAGCCTTAATTACTCTAAGACCCGAAATACTTTCATCTACCACACTTAAAAGGTTACCAAAAACCTTTTGCCCATCGCGCGCATTGCGCTTTAATGATTTACCTATTATGCTAATAAAAATAGCTGAAACAGGCAATACAGCGAACATGAACAAGGTTAACTGCCACGAAATTTGAATCATGAACAGCATGTACATGATAATTTGAATGGGGTTCTTAATAAAGGCCTGCATTGAGCCAACAACAGAGCGTTCAACCTCATCTACATCTGAGGTAAGGCGTATCATTAAATCGCCCTTGCGTTGTTTGTCTATAAAACTCATTTGCTTTTGCAGAAGCTTTTGAAACAAATCAGCCCTTAACTGTTGTATAATTTTGGTTCTAAGAATGGCTTCGTAAACCACTGAAAAATAGCGGGCAATATTGCCCACCAAATTCAACCCAATTATGATGAAAATGAATGAAAGCAGTGCCTGCTTTAAACCATCAGCCTTCACCACTTCATTCACAAAATAATAAATTGAGTCTTTTATAGAGAAAACGTTCAAAGCCAAATCTGGATTGGCAGTAGTTTGAACAGTTTCTTTTAAAAATATGAGCTTCATTACCGGATCTAGCAAAACGAAACTTACACCGCTAAACAAAGCCATAACAAGCACAAAAAACAAGTAAAGGCTTACCTGCCATAAATTGCCCTTGGCATATTTAAAAATGCGCTTAAATACTTTCACGGGTCAAAGATAGATGCGTTTCAATAGCCATAACAACCATATGCATTGAAGGAAATTATGAAGCTACATTTGCAGCATGGAATCTACAAGACAGGCAAAGGTTAATAGACTGCTTCAGCGCGAACTGGCCACCTATTTTCAACGCAATGCTCAAAGCTTAATTGGAGTGCAGTTTATAACTGTTTCTAAGGTGCTGGTTACTGTAGATTTATCGTTGGCTAAAGTATATGTTACTTTTTTAAACGCCCAAAATCCACTAGAGTTAGTAGCCAAATTAAACGAGTTAAAAACTGAAATTAAAAGGCAAATGGCTCAAAAGCTTAGAAATGATTTGCGTAAACTACCCGATTTGGTTTTTTATTATGATGATACGCTTGACTACGTAGATAAAATAGAAACCATTTTGGGAGATATTAACTCCAAAAAACACTAGAACGGGCGCATGAAATATTTGCCCATAATTAACAAAATCGATAACCTGGTGGGTAATTCGGCTAGTGGGCATATTCTACTTTTTAAAGCCATGGAATATATACTTCCGCGAACATGGCATATTAAGCGAGCCGTTTATAATTGGAAGGCAAACCACCCAGGCCACCAACATATTTTAGACGCTGGATCTGGGCTTGGCCAGTATGCTTATTTGCTTTCTGACATAAACCCAAACTGGAGCATTATTGGTGCTGACCTTAACGAAACGCAAGTGGCTCACTGCAACGTTGTGTTTAGAAAACTTAAAAAACACAATGTGCTTTTTAAAAAATCAGACCTATTAAAACTCGAAAACAAACCAACCTACAACCTTATTCTAGCTACCGATTTGGCTGAATATGTTGAAGACGACACAGAACTTTTTAAACGATTGCGTTGCTCCTTAAAAGAAGATGGGCAATTACTTCTTTATAGCCATTTGGTTGACCGAAACAACCCTGACAAGCGTCGCGTTAGAATGAAATTGGTTGATGAGCAATTTAGAAACGGTTACTCTGCTAAAAGCCTTAAAAAGAAACTAAAAGAAGCTGGCTACCATAAAATTAAAGTGCGTTTTGTTTTTGGTTTGGTTGGCAGAATTTCTTGGTATTTAAGCGTTTTTTATCCGCTTAAAATGCTAAATGCTTGGTTTGGCACCATTTTCATTCTTCCCATTTATTATTTTTTTACACTTCCTGTTACCTTTCTGTTGAACTATTTAGATACGCACACAGGTCATATTTCAGGTTCAGCCATGTTGGTTTCAGCACATAAATGCGATAATGCTGAATGAACCTTTCATTTCAAATAGCTAGAAAGTATTTCTTTTCTAAAAAGGTAAATAGTGTTGTTAACATTATATCGGCCATTTCGTTAGCCGGCGTAGCTTTCGGAACCGCAGCCTTAATTGTTATTCTATCGGTTTTTAATGGGTTCGAAAACCTGGTAATCTCCCTTTATAATTCATTTGATTCTTCATTTAAAATTGAATTGAATGATGGTAAATACTTTTCATTAGACAGTGTTTCTGTTGATTCAATTCAATTCATAGAAGGTGTTAAAGCCTACACGCCGGTTATTGAAGAAAACTTTCTTATAA
>JAGQWA010000509.1 GCA_020437725.1 Bacteroidota bacterium
TTTGTGGGTCGCTTATTTTCATGCCATTTATCAGCACCAAGGTTTGATCAAAAGAACCACCGCGAATTCCAACGTCAGCCTGCATGCCATTTGGTCCGCGTTGTCGTAAATCAACACCGCTGGTATAAGCTAAAATTTCATTCAAATTGGTGGCATTGCTTTCAAGAATTTGCTGCTTGGTAATAATACTCATGCAACGCGTATTCTGCGAAAAAGGGGTGGGGATTCGGTTTTCGTGAATCACCAAATTATCAAGCTGTTTGGTTGAATCTTGTGCCTTTGCATTGGTACTAAAAAGCGCAAAAACAAGCCCGAAAAGCCAAAAATTAGTTCTCATTGTTGGTATTTGGCCGCGAAAGTATTGGCCTGTTTTTAGGGCAAGTTGATATAGGTCAGGGTAAGGTTTTAAAGTGAAAAGTGAAAGGTGAAAGGTGAAAAGTGAAAAGGGCTGAAAAGGGCAACGGCGGGCCTAATTGAAATTCGGGGTATGAACTTTTGCTTGTATTCTTTATGTTGGTTTGACTGAAGTCAATTGGTTCTTATGTGCAGCGAGCAGCTTTATGTCGTTTGCTAATTAAGTGCTAAGAGCCGCACTAATTAGTTAGAGGTTGTGGCTGCTCTGAATCTTGAATGAATTGTCATTTTTAATTTTTAGCGGATGTTAATAGATATCTCGCAGAGCTCGATATAACTTGTGGCTTTCAGAAAACTACTGGGTAAAACCTTCTAAGTCCTTAATTGTCAATTGGGTTAGTCGCAATGGATTTATGCGCCACGCTATTTTCTTGTCAACCCAAACGGTACTTTTAGTGGTTGAAAGTCGTACATGTTAATGTAGAGTTCAATGGGTTCGGCTTGCCCTTTCCATTTAAGTTCGTAAACATCTAACAAGCCGCCGCCCATAAAACCATTTTTGGTTTTGAAGTTGCAACAGCTGCGGGTTCTTTCGTAAGTAATTTCTTCTCCGTTTGGACCGGCTAAGGCATCTAAGAATTTTCGTTCATTGGTTGGTCCTTCGCTATCTACTACACCGCCAACCATTACTGGATTATTCTCTGTGTATCCATAGGTTTTGTCTTGGCTAATCTTAGTAAATTCAAAGGCTCCAGGTGGGGGTGAGTCTAAGGTACCGCCCGTTTGTTTTGTGGTTTTACAAGACGTAAATAATAAACAAGTTGCCGAAAGAATTAAAGCCCAAATTTTCATAACCAAATCATTTTTCCAGCCCACAATTTAACTATTCAACTTGCATTAAGGCAGTTCAATTAAAAAGCTCTCACAAGAAATTAATTTTTCTCCAATTTGCTGAATGAGATAAATGGGAAATGGATATGGGGCGCCAGCATGATGGCTTGGTAGTCAATTTTCGCGCAGGTGCGCTCACTTGTTGTTAAATCACGATGCCGGCGCGTCTCGATAGGTGATTTCGGCTCCGCTCAATCACCATCGGCTCGGCTCAATTGCCATCGGCTCTGCTCAATCACCATCGGCTCCGCTCAATCACCATCGGCTCCGCTCAATCACCATCGGCTCGGCTCAATTGCCATCGGCTCGGCTCAATTACCATCGGCTCGGCTCAATTACCATCGGCTCTGCTCAATCACTTTAAACGATTCAGATACCTTTCACCTTTAACCTTAGACTTTCAGCTTAATTGGCCTTTTAACATATAAACTTTCTACGTTCCACTTTTAGCCGTTTCATATTTATTATATAGACATTGGCTAATTTACCATTTGCCGTTTATGGCACAAAGCTTATTTGCTGGTAGAATTAGCTATTCGTATTTTATTTTATTGATAAAATAGACCTTTCTTTTACGTTTTTGACGAGTGTCGTCTTTGGTATTTTTTATTTTCTGTTCGCCATAGGCAATAAAAAAGTTGTCGTACCAGTAATCAATATTTGAGAAGCTAGACTTGGTTTTATCGTTTTCGAAATTGGTTTCTATTTCTTCAGATTCGCTTTCTTGAATTATTGTTCCATTAAAATCAAATGATTTTGATGTAATTCTACTGCGGCTTGCAAACACCAGTTTAAGCGAGTTTTGATTTCTTTCGGCAATAGAAATAAAGTGCTTTACCACAAACGGTTTATAAGAAGGCCACATTTCAAATATTTGGTCCCAGATAAGCTTTCCGTCTTCATTAAACTTGCTCAAAATAGCATGGGTATATTGGTAACCGTCAAAAACCTGCCGAGTGTTGGTTGTAGTGGTGGTTACACCATTTACAGTTGATGTGGTTGTATAGGTTTCTGTTCTATAGGTGGGGTAGTAAGCTTCGCCTAAAAACATGTAACCATCATCTACTTTAATAATACCATGCATTGCAATTCTGTAGCTAAACACAAGTTCTTTTCCCTTTTTTTCTTTTTTGGT
>JAGQWA010000050.1 GCA_020437725.1 Bacteroidota bacterium
GTAGTGGCCGAAGGAAGTGAGTTTGATACAGTTTTAACAGCTACGTCAAACACTGTTTGTTTAAAGTATGATTTTCACGGAGATATACCTAATATATTTAGTCCTGAAAGTGGCAATACAGCAGTTAATTGGTTTAAGATTAACGCGGTTCATATAGACACCACAAACTCGAGCCTAAAGATTTATAATAAATGGGGAGAATTGGTATTAGAATCAACCAACCCATCAGAAGGGTGGAATGGAAATATAGCTAATGAATCTAAAGAATGCCCATCAGGTCTTTATGTTTATGTATTATCCTTAAAGCAACATGGAAGTGGTACTTATTATAGGACTGGAGTTGTTCAATTATTAAGGTAAGACAGGCAATGAAGGATGTTTATTATAATGGATTTGATGATTCTGAATACACCACATGGTTTAAAAAAGGCGTGGAAGCATCTCTTTATCAGGTTAAAGCTAATTATAGTTTAAATTTTATTAGGCTTTCTGAAAATGAAATGGTTGAGAGAAATAATGAAATTTTAAACCACAACTACTTAACTGATATTATTACAATTCCATACAATGAATCTGAAACGTTTATTGAAGCAGATATACTAGTGAATTTTGAGTTCACAAAGGCATTCTCAGAACAGAACGGGTTTAATATTAAGAATGAGTTTATTAGATTAGGTTGTCATGGAATATTACACCTTATCGGATTCAATGATAAATCTCCTAAGGAACAAAATATTATGAGAAGGGAGGAGCAAAAGATAATTGATATGGTTTCACGTGGAACAAGTTTAAGTAATTAATAGAAGGGGTTTTGTTTCACGTGGAACGTAATTTATAAAAGCATGTTTAGAGAGTTTGATGTAATAGTAGTTGGTGCGGGTCATGCTGGTTGCGAGGCTGCAATGGCTGCAGCACGATTAGGTAAGCAAACACTTTTGGTGACCATGAATCTCAATACAATTGCTCATATGTCGTGTAATCCGGCAATGGGTGGTGTTGCAAAAGGTCAAATTTTGCGAGAAATTGATGCTTTGGGTGGTGTGTCTGGTGTGGTTACTGATAAAAGCATGATTCAATTTAGAATGTTGAATCGTTCTAAAGGACCAGCAATGTGGTCGCCTAGAACACAGAATGATAGAATTGAATTCGCTATAGAATGGAAGAAACAACTTGAAAATCAAGAAAACCTATATCTCTGGCAGGATATGGTTGTAGATGTATTAGTGAAAGACGGAGTGGTTTACGGAGTTAAAACAAGTAGGGAGCATGAAATTTTGGCTAGGGCTGTGGTTTTAACCAATGGTACTTTTTTGAATGGTGTAATTCATATTGGCGAGAAAAAGTTTGGTGGTGGTAGAACAGGAGAGCGTGCCGCAACCGGATTAACAGCTTGCTTAGAAAGTTTAGGTTTTGAAAGCGGTAGAATGAAAACTGGAACGCCGCCAAGAGTTGATGGTAGAACCATAAATTACGATCTTACAGAAGAACAGGCTGGTGATGAAAACCCGGGTAAGTTCTCGTATTGGAATACCAAACCGTTAGTTAAGCAACGAAGCTGTTTTGTTACATATACCAACCCTACTGTTCATGAAACAATGAAAGAAGGGTTTGATAAATCACCCATGTTTACTGGAAGAATTAAAGGAATTGGTCCTAGATATTGCCCATCACTAGAAGATAAAATAAACCGATTTGCTGAGCGAGACAGACACCAGATTTTTTTAGAGCCTGAAGGTTGGTGGACTAATGAAGTGTATGTAAACGGTTTCTCTACTTCTTTGCCAGAAGAAATTCAATTTAAAGCAATAAGGCAGGTGGTTGGATTGGAGAATGTAATGGTATTAAAACCAGGATATGCAATTGAGTATGATTACTTTCCACCCACGCAGTTAAAGCATACATTAGAAACGCATCTGGTTGAGAATTTGTTTTTTGCTGGGCAAATAAATGGAACAACTGGATATGAAGAAGCCGCTTGTCAAGGAATGATGGCTGGTATAAACGCAAGTCATAAAATTGATGAGAAGGAAGGTTTTGTGCTCGATAGAAATGAAGCTTACATAGGGGTTTTAATTGATGATTTAATTAATAAAGGCACAGAAGAACCGTATAGAATGTTTACTTCGAGGGCTGAGTATAGAATTCTATTAAGACAAGACAATGCTGATCAAAGGCTAACCCCAAAAGGAATTCAGTTAGGTCTTATAAATAGAGACCAGCAGGAAATATTCGAATCAAAAATTAAAAGACTAGAAGCTTTAAGTGGTTATTTAAAGGAGTGTTCTGCGGGTAAAGAATTGGCTAACAACTTGTTAGTCGCAAAAAATAGTGCAGAAATAAAACATTCAGTAAAAATGGAATCACTCATTTTGCGACCAGAAATTTCTTTGATCGATATGATTGATTCTTTTTCAGACCTAAAGGAATTTACAGCTGATTATGATGCAGATGATCTGTTAGCGGCAGAAGTCGAGATTAAGTATGCTGGATATATTAAGAAGGAGGAAGAGCAAGCGGAAAAAATGAAGCGCCTAGAGAAGATAAAGCTTCATGCAGACTTTGATTATAAGGCGCTTAAGGCACTTTCTTCTGAAGCAAGAGAAAAGCTTGAAAAAATAAAACCTGACACATTAGGGAAAGCCAGCAGAATAAGCGGAGTTTCGCCAGCAGATATTTCGGTATTATTAGTGCACTTAGGAAGGTAAAGTTACACATGAAACATTGGCGAGCGTTATGGTTTATAGCCGTATTATCAGGTTGCGCAACAGAAGGAACATTAACAGGGGGTGCTAAAGATGATATACCACCCAAACCATTGGAGTACAGTATTGCAGATAGTACTGTAAATTTTACTGGTAAGGAATTAAAAATTGAGTTTAATGAAAATATTTCTATTAGAAATTCGGCAATTGAATTCTACGTTTCTCCACCACTAGACCCTAAACCCGAAATAGAAGCTCAAGGCAAGATGTTGAAAGTAAAGTTATTAGGCCTTAAAGAAAATTCTACTTACGTTCTGCATTTTGGGGAAAGTCTAGTTGATCTTAACGAAGGAAATCCGTTATCAAACTTTACATACACTCTTTCTACCGGAAATGAAATTGATACGTTACAACGCTATGGAACAGTTAAGGATTATTGGACGAATGAGCCTTTAGACCAATACTTGGTTGCTTTTTATAGCAATAAGGGTGATAGTTTAGTAAAAAACCTTAATAATATTCCAAACTACATATCATATACCAAAAAAGGTCAGTTCAAGGCAGATGCTCTTATGGATGGGAATTACTTAGTGGCGGTTTTTAATGATCAGAATCGTGATTTAAAGTGGCAGCCACAAGAAGAAATTGCGTTTGAACAGAACGTTGTTGTAAATGGAAAAATCGATACTTTACAATTAAAAGCATCAAAGCAAAAACCTGAAAGAATAGCCTATGATTATAAAGCAGAACCCAATGGTCGGCTTTCTTTTGTATTTACCCAACCAGTTTCGAGCTGTAGCTTTAATTCAAATGTTGATCTTGAAACAAGATTGAGCCATACTCGAGATAGCCTTATAGTTTGCAGCAAAAGCAAATTGAGCGAATTAGTTGGGGTTCTTGTTATAAATGATCAGACGCCAGACTCTCTAACTATTGCAATTCCTGAGGTTGAAAGCAAGAAAGGGCCAGTACAGTTTTTACAACTTAAAGTTGGTGGAGGAATAAAAAACTATAAATCCTATTCATTCTATACAAACGAGCCAATTGATGCTTATGCAAACGATGCTATAAAACTGTTTGAAGACACCATATTATTAACAGATTATGAAGTAGTTAAGCATGGTGGTTTATACAACAGGTTAGTTGTAAATTATGCGTTTGATAGCACTAAAAAATACAAGCTAGTTGTGGACTCTGGTGCCTTAGTTGGAAGAACCAGAATAACAAATAACAGAACAGAGTGGGAGATGGGTAAGGTAGAAAAGCAAACCCTCAGCATAAGTGTTTCAGACTCGTCAAAAATCATATCTAAAGGCCTAATTGTTCATTTACTAAACGAGAAAAACACCCTACTTCAAGAAAGAACAGTAGAATTTTCGCAAGGCATAATGCTTAAATTTAAAGTTTCTCAAGGAACATATAAGTTTAGAATAATAGCTGATGATAATCTCAATAAAGTATGGGATCCTGTATCAATAGAGAACGAAACACAAGCCGAAAGAATCCTTTTAACCGGTGAGTATAAGGTTATTGCAGACTGGGATAGCGAAGCCATTCAGCTAATCTTGCCCAACAAGTAGCGACTCATAGAGTGCTTCGTATTTCGGCATTATGTTAGCCAATTCAAAAACCTTTGCTCGCTCAAACGCGTTTTTGCGCATTTGTTGAGTCAACTCTGGGTTGGTAAGTATATTTAAACACGCGTTGGCAAGGCCTTCAATATCACCAATTTCTGCTAAAAAGCCAGTTTCGCCGTTAATATTTACTTCTGGCAGACCACCAGCATTTGAAGAAACTACTGGGCACTCACAGGCCATCGCTTCTAGTGCAGCTAAACCAAAACTTTCAGATTCTGACGGTAGTAGAAAAAGGTCAGAAATGCTTAACACATCTTCCACAGAATTCACCTTGCCTAAAAACCGAATATCATCGCAAAGCTTTAGTTTTCTGCAAAGGCTTTCCATATTAGAACGTTCAGGCCCGTCGCCAACCAATAGTAGTTTAGCTGGCATTTTTTCCCTTATTTTTTGAAAAGCATAAATAGCATCTTCCACACGTTTCACCTTTCTAAAATTAGAAGTGTGTGTTATGATGGGCTCATTATTTGGCGCGGTGGAAATTTTAAAGTGGTTAAAGTCCTTTTTCTGAAATTTTTTAAGGTCAACAAAGTTGTAAATTACTTCTATGTCTTTGTTTACTTTAAAATGGCTAAGTGTTTCTTCTTTAAGGTAATGAGAAACGGCAGTTATAGCATCGCTTTGGTTAATGGCATAAGTAATAACTGGCTCTACAGAAGCATCTTTTCCTACCAACGTAACATCCGTTCCGTGGAGCGTGGTAACCACGGGAATGTTAATGCCTTCAGACGCCAAAATAAGCTTAGCGTTATAGGCTGAAAAAGCATGTGGAATAGCATAATGAACATGCAGAATATCCAGTTTTTCAAATTTAACTACTTCTATAATTTTTGTAATGAGTGTAAGTTCATAAGGCGGAAATTCAAATAAAGGATAGTTACGAGGACGAACCTCATGCACGTTAATCTTTGGGTGAAAACCAGACTCTAATCTTACCGGTTGCCTGTAAGATATAAAGTGAATGTTGTGTCCTTTTTCTGAAAGTGCTATGCCCAATTCGGTGGCTAAAACACCACTACCGCCAAAAGTTGGATAGCATACAATGCCAATGTTCATAATTACTCAGTAACAGCCAGTTTGCGTTTTAAGTTTTCAAGCATGTCAAAAACCATTGCGTCTAAATCGTATTCGTTGCTCCAACCCCAGTCATTTCGAGCTGTTTGGTCATTAATCGATTGCGGCCAGCCATTGGCAATTTGTTGCCTAAAATCAGGGTTATAGTCAATTTCAAACTCAGGCATGTGTTTTTTAATAGCGCCCGCAAGTTGTTCAGGATTAAAAGAAAAAGCGCCCACATTATAACTTGACCGTACTTTCATTAAATCGGGATCAGCCTCAAGCGAATCAATGGTGGCTTTAATGGCGTCTGGCATATACATCATTGGTAAAGCCGTGTCAGCACCTAAAAAGGATGTGTATCTACCATTTTTAATGGCTTCGTAGAATATTTCTACGGCATAGTCAGTTGTTCCGCCACCAGGCAATGATTTATAGCTAATAAGCCCTGGATAACGAACACTTCTAATATCAACACCCCAACGTTTATGGTAATATTCGCACCAACGCTCGCCCGCAAGCTTGCTTATGCCATAAACCGTTGACGGATCCATTATACAGTCTTGTGGTGTATTTTGTTTAGGCGTGCTAGGTCCAAAAACAGCTATTGAGCTAGGCCAAAAAATGCGTTTTAAATGTCCTTCTCTAGCAAGGTCTAAAATATTGAAATGGCCTTCCATATTCAATTTCCAACCAAATTCTGGGTTCTTTTCAGCTGTGGCGCTAAGCAGAGCTGCTAAATTGTATACCTGAGAAATGCCGTGTTTCTTAACCACATCAAAGCATTGCTCTTTATTTAAAACGTCAAGCGTTTCAAACGGGCCACCTTGCATAAACTCTTCATTACTAGATGGTTTAATGTCAGAAGCTACAACAATTTTGTTTGGGTGTTTTTCTCTTAAAGTAAGAACCAATTCAGTGCCTACTTGACCGCAGGCGCCAACTACCAAAATATTTTCAGCCATAAAATTAAAAGGTTGAGAGGCAAATCTACGCTGAAAAACAGCTTTATGAACCAAGTGAAATTACGGGTACTAACTCACCTTTATTAAGGGTTTGGTTATCTGCAATTTCAATAAAACCAAACGCATCTTTAACCGAAACAAGGTCGCCAGAGCCGTTGGTTTTAAGAACCGAAATCTGATTGTTATTTCTTACAACAGGGATAAATCTGGTTTTTGAAAACGGTTCTATGTCGTGATTTAATTCATAAGAACCAGCATTGAAGCTTCCACCCAAAAAAGGAACCAAATAGCGCAGCGCACAAACCATTGTTGACATGGGATTGCCGGGCAAACCGAAGTAAGTGGCTCGGTTAATTGATGCGAAAAGAAAAGGTTTGCCGGGTTTTTGATTCACCTTATGAAAGTGTGTTGTGGCACCAATTTTATCTAAAACCGCAGGTATATAATCTTTCTTGCCAGCCGAAACAGCGCCTGAAGAAATAATCACATCATACTCATTTGATAACTTCTCTAAGGCGTTTAGAAGAGAAACTTCATCGTCTTCTAAGTGAAAGTGTTGTGCAGTTAAATAAATGCGTTTTAAAATTGAATTTATTAGTAAATTGTTAGTTCTTCTAATTTGGTGTGGAAGCGGTTTTTCAGCAACATCAACCAACTCATTACCGGTGGTTATCATGGCAATTTTTGGTTGTTTTTCTACCAGCACTTGTGTGTAACCGCAAGAGCCTATTATTGAAATATTGCCAGCATTAATTTGATTCCCTTTTTTAAGCAAAACGTTTCCCTGCTTGGCATCTTGACCTTGTTTATGAATGTTTTGCCAGGCTTTTGGGTTTTGGTTTATGGTGTAATAGTCATCGAACTTTTCTATGTGCTCAAAGGGCACAACACAATTGCAACCATCAGGCAATGATGCTCCGGTCATGACTTCAATACAATTGCCAGGGCTTTGTATCGGAACAGGCACATCGCCGGCGTTTACCCTGCTTTCAATTGGATAGTAGGGCATTACATTGTCAAAATAAACAATGGCAATTCCATCCATGGCCACACGGTTAAATGGTGGAAAATCTTGATCGGCAATTATATCTTCGGCAAGTGTTCGGCTGGTCGCGTCCGCCAGCTCAATTTTTTCTGTTCCGTATGATTTGTGCACTGAAAGAACAATGTTTAAGGCTTCTTTTACCGATATCATATAATTTGCTTTTTGCGCAGGGATTTAAAACGGCGAATTTTTTTATATCGCTCATCATAATAAGCTTCACTTAACTTACTAATTATAATCCCTTTAGATGATGAAGCGTGAACAAATTCAATAGGTTGGCCTTTTTTTGAAATCACAATACCCACATGACCAATTTTTCTGCTTTTATTGTCGCTTCCTTTAAAGAAAATAAGATCTCCAGGCCTTGCTCTTCGTTTACCAACTCGTTTTCCAGTTTTTCCCTGTTCAGCAGCGGTTCTGGGTAATTGTATGTCGAATTTGTTAAACACGTAAGCCGTAAAGCCAGAGCAATCAAAACCAGACGGAGTTGAGCCACCATAAACATATCGGATGCCTTGGTACTTTTTAGCGTGATCGGCCACTAAATAGTATCGCCTAATTTTCTTCTTCCTAAGTTCATTTTCTGGCGAACTGCCTTCAGGAATTCCAGCGGTTAGCTGAAAAGACAAAAACACCAGCGAAAAAGCCAAGAAAATGGAGGTTGTATTGCTCATATAGCAAAGGTGGGCGCTAAATTTTAGAACAACCACCTAATATTTACAGAGCCTGTGTGTATTGTGCGGGTTTCTTCAGATTTTCGGCCTTCGTAGATAATTGAAAGGCTAGTGTTTTCTGATAAGTTGAAATTTACATTGCCTTGCCAAGTGAAGTTTACTCCCGGCCTCAAACTTTGAAGCATAACAAAGGCAATTGGTGTGTTTAATTCTCCCGAGTATGCAATGTTTACCATATTGAAGTTGGCAGTCATGTAGCTTGAAATAGAAGGGGTGTAGTTGGTTTCGATACCAACGGTATTTTTAGTTGCAACTTCATTACCCTTGTAAATAAGGTTAGCACCTGAGTAGTATTCATAAATGCCCGAAACGCGAATTTTTTGAGCATTTTGCCAGCTAAGTTTAGCGTTTAATTGATGAGCATTTAGGTTATAATTCTTGTTGGTAAACGCCTCAGAGCGAGAAAGGGTGTAGCCATATTTATAGGTTGGTAAAAACTGAAGCGTTTTAGAAAGAAGAAACCTAACGTTGGCTATGTGTTCCCATTTTTCTTGAGATTCAAACCCGAAAGTAAACAAGTTTTTACCAGACAAGTAAGCGGTTACATAATCAAACGAAAAAACATTACCTAAACGATTAAATGTTAGGGTATTGCGTAGCTGGCTTAGGGTAGAAACCAGGTACTCGCTATTGGTATTTAGAACAAAAGGGTTAAACTGGCTTAATTGGTTCGCATCGCGCGTTTTTCTTCTAATACTGGCCACCGATACATTATTAAATCTGGCCACAAAACTTTTTAAACCAGACTTTCCGCCAAACAAAGCAGCTGGCTGAATAGAAAGGTTCTGGCTAAATTCATTTGAAACAGCTGGAACATATTGGTTGTTGTTTAATATGAGCCTAACGTATTCGCCTTGCCCATTATAATCTTGTACACGGAATTCACCTAGTTCTTCTAACCCATTGTTGTTCAAATCGTTCCAAACATACGTTCCTTGCCCTGCGCCTATTTTTGAGTAAACTATTTCGAATTGCCGCTCTCGTCCTGTTCCTATTTGGTAATAACTGGTGGTTCTCATTAAACCTTTAAGTCCCGTTAAACCGTATTCTATTCTGCCAAGTAAGGTGCTTTCAAGCTGTTGGTTGCTATCGTTTACCAATGGTTGAAGCGTTCTGTAATTCATTTGAACGCGCAAGCGGTTGCGAGCGCTTTTGTTAAAGCCGAAAAGTGCCTTGTAATCGCTCGACACATTTAATGGAGCATACTTGCTGTTCCAAATGCCCATCACCCATTTTTGCCTGTACTCAAGCGCATATTCATTAACCAGAGAATCTGGGCTTTTTATGCCGGCTACCCATTGCCGGTAGCCATTTGAGTTATTACCCAGAGAGTCTAAATTGGTTCCAAACAGGTTTTCTTCCAAACCAAAACCCACATAAACATCTGTTTTGCCAAAGTGCTTTTCTATTTGCTGATGAGATTGGAAGAAATTGGCCCCAAATTGATAAGTGCTGTCAACATTTTGGCTATTAACCAGGTTGTTGATTGAATTAAAGCTTAGCGATTTGCCATTTAAACTGGCATTAGCAAAATATGATTGTCCTGTAAAAATATCGCCCCGCTTAAAGGCCGATGTGCCTATTGAAAATCGTGATTTGCTTTGATTGTTAACGGTAATGGATGAATTGAAGAGATGTTCTTGTTCTAAAGACGATAACAGCGACGAATTACTTATTTGGCGGTTCCAATTTCGTTCAAACTCAACAGAGCGGTATCGCTCAATTGGCGAGAAATTTGCGCTTTTATACTCGTAATTTACATTAACATTGGTTTGCCATTTAGTGCTATCGCTCTTTGAAAACAGGTTCTTGTTATCGCTTTCAACCCTAAATGAATAGCCTAAATCATCGTCGCTATCAAGAGATGAAAAACGATTTAAATTGGTTCTTGAAAGCCCCGCTTCTGCTAAAATTAGATTACGCTTGGAGAGTTTAATTGACCCACCCGCTGTTGTTAACGTTTTGCCTTGCGGAGCAATTAATTGAACCACAGGCTCATATAATCCTTGTGGAACACCATTTACAGGCGCTTTCCAAACATACCGCCGGCCATTTATGCTTTGGTTAGATTCTATATAATTACCCTTGTTTGGGCCTAGATACGTAAAAGTTAGTCTAACTATTCCTGAATCGTTTTGAGTAGCTGGTTCATAAATGTTTCTAAATAATTGACCCGAAACCAGGGTGTCCTTTTTTACGTAAACCACACCTGAATAACCTTCGTTTACAGCTACTTCTGATGGTTTTAAAGTTCCAATATAATTGTCTCCAGCCAGCGCCAACTGGGTTTTATCTTCATTGGTAAGGGTGGTAAAGAACGCTTTGTTTCGGTTGTCGTTTTCGGCATAATGGTTTATAGACCATGAAAACTTTTCGCCCGAACCATGGGCAAAAACATTGGCAATTGATCTCTCATATGAATTATCAGTGTATTGAAACTCAATGATTATACGGTCAAACTGAGTTATAAGGCGGTTGGGCGTAAAAGTTATTTCGCCAATGTTGTAATCAATCACATAGTCATAATCTTCGCCACGTTGCAGGGTTTCTCCGTTTATATAAACGCGTTCGCTGCCCGCAACTATTATTATAAAAAGCTCTCCATTTGGGCCGGTTAACCTGTAAGGACCTTGATTTCCTTCTTCGCCATTAAACACGTTTCTAGAAAACTTACCGCGGGCTATTGAGTAGCTACCACCGGCTTGTATTTTATGATTTTGGGTTGAAAGTACTTCTGTTTGCAAATAGGCACCCTGTGCTTTTTTGTAGGTTTTAAAAAAATAGCCATTAGGTTGGTTTTGCAAGAGAAAATCGCCCAGAATGAGCTTTGATTTTGCTGAACTTACTTCAATAAAAACATTGTCGAACTCTTGAATTTGGGCTGAAGTCCCTTCAGGTTGAATGGGCAGGTTCCGGTCATTCAATGCGGCTTTTATCATTACGCCATCAGCTAGTTCTCCCGAGAGTTGCAGGTCTAGCGAGGAGTTCACATACATGTTTTGGTTGTTGCCTACGCTTATGCCGCGGGTTATGCTGCCTGTTCGATTTAGTTCGCTTTCATTACCGGTTGTTGATTTTGGTTTTATAGTAAAAGCATCGCTTTGACTGTTGGTATTATAGGAAATAAGACTTCGGCTTAGTTTATGGTGGCTTTCTGAGAAGTTGATTGGAAGGGCAACGTATTCAACCAAAACTGAATCAACACCATCTTTAAGCCAATTCAATTTTGAATCGTACCAACTAAAAGCATAATCTTTTTCGGCAATACATTTGGTTCCGTTTAACAGTGTTATTGAGAAAGATGCGGAGTCGATGCTTAATGAATCTAGAGTTATGGAGCGGCCCATTTCAACCGCAATTTGCTTGGTTCTAATATTTAGACTCTTTTGCGCGCTCACCCTTTGGACGTTTATATAGAACGCCAATAACACCAAAAGTGCGTTGTAGAATTTTTTTTGGGTGATAGTTTCTCCATAATGACAACCTAAAACACAAAATAGATTTTTAAGTTTTGTTTGTACTGTCATTTTTTACTAAGTCTTCCGCCAACATTTTCGCTTGGGTAATTACCGTGTCAACTGCTTTTTCTTGTAAGTCTGGTGGATAACCGTGTAGCCTCAATATCCTTCTGATATTCCGTCTCAATGCCGATTGAACACTTTCCTTAATTGTCCAATCTATGGTTGTGCTGTTGCGGACAGTTTTTAAAAGTTCTTGTGCAATGTGTCTGAGAATATCGTCTCCCAATACAGCTACTGCACTGTTGTTTACTTCCAATGCCGTATAGAAAGCATATTCCCGATAATCCAATCCCAATTTGTCGCCTCTTTTGTCAGCTTCTTTCATTTGTTCGGCAAAAGGAATTAGGACTTTTTCCAAAAACTCAACTGTGTCAATCATTCCGTTGTGGTAGCGTTTGATTGCATCTTCCAACATTTCAGAAAACTTTTTAGCTTCTACCAAGTTGATTTTTGTCCGTTTCTTGATTTCGTCTTTGAGTAGTTTTTTCAATAGCTCAACAGCCAAATTCTTTTGTGGCAAGTCTTTCAGTTCTTGCAAAAAGCGTTCGTCAAGAATTTCAATGTTTGGTTTTTTCAGTCCTGCGGCATCAAAAATGTCAATCACATTATCGGCTGTAATGGCTTCTGAAATGATTTGCTTGATAGCCGTTTCCATTTCTTCGTCCGTTTTACCGCCTTCGTTTCGGTCGGATATTTTGACCAACCTTGATTTGATTGCCTGAAACAATGCCACATCATCACGAATTGCCATTGCTCGTTCATGTGGAACGGAAATCGCAAAGGCTTTCAACAGATTTTTAGTGTTATCCGTAAAACTCTGTTCTCCGTTTTCCTGACTGAAAATGTAGTCAACGATTACAGGAATGAATTTGAGTTTCTCCTCTGGTGAAAGAGTGAAGAATTTACGCCAATCAAAATGTCTTAATTGATACTCGATTGCTTCGTGCAGTTCCAACATTTTAGCAACTGCCAATTCTTGGTCAAGTGTGGGCTTACCTTCGCCACCGCTTGCGGTGTAGTCGGCTAATGCGGTTTTCAACTCCTGTGCAATGCCCAAATAATCTACTACCAAACCGCCTTCTTTCCCTTCTGTAAATACACGGTTTACTCGTGCAATGGCTTGCATCAAATTGTGGCCTCTCATGGGTTTGTCTACATAGAGCGTATGCAAACAAGG
>JAGQWA010000510.1 GCA_020437725.1 Bacteroidota bacterium
CATTTGATGCATGGCTGGTTCGCCACCAGTAATTACCACAATTTCACCTGAATGGGCGTTTACTTGGTCAGCCAATTGTTTGGCCCACATTGTGGGCCAGCCTTGAGTCCAAGATTCTTTTACATCGCACCAAACACAACCCACATCACACCCGGCTAATCGAATAAAGTATGCTGCTTTTCCTGTATGTGCACCTTCGCCCTGGAGTGTATAAAAATGCTCCATAACAGGATATGGATCAGAAAAGATTTGAAGTTCAGTGCCTAATTGCGGAACCTTGGCCAAGTGTTACACTCTTTTTTGTGCTGCGTGATAACAATTGAGCATAAGGCCAGCAATGGTCATTGGTCCAACTCCACCAGGTACAGGCGTTATGTATGATGCTTTTTCAGAAACCGCATCAAAATCAACATCTCCAACAAGTCGCCAACCGCGGGTTCTTGTGGTGTCGTCAATTCGGTTAATGCCAACATCAATAATTACGGCGCCATCTTTTACCATTTCAGCTTTAACAAATTGTGGTATGCCAATGGCAGCTACCAAAATATCGGCTTTTCTGGTGAGTTCTTCTAAGTTTTTAGTGCGGCTATGGCAAACAACCACAGTTCCGTTTCCATAAGGTCTTGACTGTGAAAGCAAAATGCTCATTGGCCTTCCAACTATATGACTTCTTCCTAAAATTACCACGAATTTGCCTTCGGCAGAAATGCCATAGTGCTCCATTATTTTGGTAATTCCATAAGGAGTTGCAGGTAGATAGCTTGGCAAGCCAGAAACCATTTTACCCACGTTTACTGGATGAAAACCATCTACATCTTTTTCAGGGTTAACAATCTCAAGAATTTTGTCTTCTGAAATATGTTTTGGCAATGGAAGCTGAACAATATAGCCATCAACTTCAGGGTCATTATTCAACTTATGAATCTCTTTGTGAAGTTGGTCTTCTGTTATATCGGCATTGAAAGTAAGTAGGGTTGAGCGATAGCCTACTTCTTGGCAAAACTTTATTTTGTTGCCAACATAAGCTTTACTGGCCGGGTTTTCGCCTACTAAAATGGCAACTAAATGTGGCGCTTTATGGCCAGCATTCACCATTTCATTAACCTTAACTTTTAAGTCTGCTTTTATTGCGGCCGAGGTGGCCTTACCGTCAAGAATCTCCATATTGGAGCGATATTACAAATCTTCTTCTAAATCGGTGGTGGTATTGGCTGGTTCCTTTTTCTTTTTCTTGCGAGGTTGAACGTTTTCCATGCTTTTGGGAAAAAGGCCTTTATCTCGTTTTCTTTTGGCGTTTATTTTGGTAAGCTGCATGTGCTGAATTTGTCTTGAATTAGCTGGACAAACTTCTTCTGCACAGCCGCTTAAAAGAAATAGTGTTACAACCAACAAGCCTACAATTGATTTGTATGTGGGAAATTTTGCCAAATTACTTGGTTTGATGCTTGAATTGGCTTCTTTTAAACTTGGTTTCGAAAAAACCAAACTCTGGAGCACGCATGCGTGTTTTTCTATGTTTTTGGCCTTTGCCACCTTTTCTTTTCATGTGGTTCATGGTAGCATAGCGGGCGCGCTTTCTGTTAAACTGCGGCCTATCATTTGCCGGACAAGCCTTTGGCGCACAAGAAGTTGAAACTAGACCTGCCGTACAAATGATGGTGATTAATAATAAAGATGGTAGATATGATTTTATCCAACGTTTCATGTAAATGTCCAAATTTTTGGTATCCCAGTCTTCTAAATCCGATTACGAAAGTAATAAACGCAAAGAGACTATGAATGTTATGGTGCCACCCTAAACCGGTTCCACCTATCATTTTCAAGCAAATAACAGATTCTATCGTGCAAACGGCTTGGTCTGCCTTGCCAAAACTCAACGAAATCTGGTCTTAACCTAAAACCACCCCAATGTTCAGGTCTTTTAATGGTATCTTCTGAGAACTCCTTTTGCAATTCTTCAACTCGTTGTTCAAGCAATTCTCTGCCTTCAATTTTTTGGCTTTGTGGCGATGCCCATGCTCCTATTTGGCTGCCAAATGGCCTTGAATTGTAATAGTCATCGCTTTCAAGGGCACTTACTTTTTCAACGCTTCCTTCAATTCTAACCTGCCGTTCAAGTTCTGGCCAAAAGAAATTTAAACAAGCATTCGGGTTTTCTAGCAAATGGCTTCCCTTTCTACTTAAGTAATTGGTAAAAAACACAAATCCATTATCCACCCCTTTAAGCAGAACCACTCGGCAACTTGGCGAGCCATTGCTAGATGCTGTGGCCAATGTCATGGCGTTGGGCTCTAGCACTTCTGCCTTTAGGGCTTCATTAAACCAAACATTAAACTGCTCTATTGGATTTAAAGCGGTGTGCTCAAGGTCAAGTT
>JAGQWA010000511.1 GCA_020437725.1 Bacteroidota bacterium
GGCTATTGATGACGGTTTATTGAAACGCGAAAAATACCCATTTGCACAAAAGGCCAGCGATAAACGAAAGTTTAAAATACCTACCCACAGCAACATAAAAAAAGCCCTAACAATTGCCGACATAAAAAAAATTGCAGAATACACCCCAACCAATGATGCAGAAGCTTGCAACCGTGATATTTGGCTATTCTCTTATTTGTGCAATGGCATGAATTTAAAAGACATTGCATTGCTTAAATATGAGAACATAAATAAAAAAGGCATTGTGTTTATACGAGCCAAAACAAGGGGCAAAACGCAAAAGCCAATATTTGTGCCATTATTGCCGCAAAGCCGAGCCATTATTGAGCGTTGGGGTAATCCTAACAAACACCCCGAAAACAGAGTTTTTGACCTAATACCCGAAAGCACACCAGCAGAGCGATTTGTGCCAGTTAAAAACCAAAGAATAAAGGTTTTAAACGACCACATGAGCAAAATATTTGAAAAATTAGGTTTGGGTGATTATCAGGGCTTAATGAGTGCAAGGCACAGCTTTGCAACCGTAATGAAAAGAAGCGGAGCGAGCATAGAAAGCATAAGCGAAGCGTTGGGGCATAGCAACATAAAAACCACCGAAAACTATCTCGACAGTTTTGAAGATGACGTGAAAATGGAGCAACAATATAATTTGGTAGATTTTTAGCTTTGAAGAATGCAGAGCAAAGACAGTTTTAACCCTAAACATTTTATTATTCAGCTTATAGCAGAATCGCAAGGAAACAGATTTGAATTAATGGAGCGTGCAAGAAAAGATAGTGGTTATTCAATTAGTGGCTTTCAATCTAAACTTTTAAACGGTTTGGAGTTTTGGGAAAATCAGTTGAATGATGCAATTATTCAGTCTTCACAGATTCAAGGGGCTAATTTGGAGTCTATTGAAATACCAGTTATTCATTACTCCCCATTTGTTGGCCATATTGGTAAAAAGGATTTGAAACAAATTAGATACCTTATTGAGTTTCAAAGAGAACCAGCTTCGCCTATTGAAGATTCAATGTTCATAGTGGATTATGACCAGCTAATTTTAAGCACACATTTCGCAGGTTACAAGCATCATTTTGATAGAGAAACATTTTATAAGATTAATGATTTAAGAATTTACAGCTTCACATTATTTGTAATTTTTAGAAGTGAATCTTTAAAAGTAACTAGATGCGGTGTTGAGTTTGAAATTAATGGCATTGAACTCTTTAAAAAGTTTACAATTAGCTTTCGAGAAGGGCAAGAATATTTTAATGAAAATTTGAAGGTTATGCAAAAGCCATTAAATGAAGGTGCAATAAGAAACTACCTTGATTTATTTTACAATAGTGGAATTGATGGTAAAAAAGGTTTTCGCGATGTGGCTTGTACAGAGTTTAATGGATTCACAGAAAAATCAATTAGAGAAAAGGGCTATTATTCAGGAATTATTTTCGAACTAGACAAAGTACAAGAATTAAATTCAATTGCATTTAAGGAATGCTATGAGAAGTTTTTTAAGAATGAACAGGAATCCAATTCGATTAATGACTTAAATACTAATAGCAATGAAAATGAAGTTCGAGAACTTGAAATGAAGTTTGAACAACATTTTGAGCATTTATTCAAAAGGCTTTACAATGATGCAAAATTTAGAATTGTAGATTTTGAATTAAAAAACTTGAAAAATGGCCTAAAAGCATATTTAATTGAAGGCAAAATGCCAGTTTCAAAAGTTGTTTTTGCCAAACCAAATGTAAAAATAATTTGCTATCATTTAGGGCAATTATTTGAAGCAATGAACGATTCAAAAAAAGTTACACCTGAATACCATAAGTTTTGCATTGACTTGATACCTTTTTTAAATAAAACAGGGTTTGAAAAATTCGCAAAGTATTCCGCAGAAACAACAAGCTTCTAAAAGGTTGCCCTGAAATACCCTAAAACACCCCTTTTTCGCCCTGACTACCCCTTTAAGATTTGTCAGCAACAATAAAATAGTTGTCTGATGAATTACAATTTAGAGTCATTTACACAGTTCGCAAATGACGTATTTAACAAGCTCAATGAGCTACAAAGAACCGTATCAGAAACCACCAAAACACCCGAGCCAGACAAATGGCTAACCATTGACGAATTAGTGCAATACGACCCCGAAAAACGGGCAAAACAAACCTTTTACGGTTTAGTTTCTCGTGGTTTAATACCCTACCATAAGCGCGGTAAAAGATTAACCTTCTTAAAAAGCGAAATAGACCAATGGTTAAGAAGTGCCAGCCGAGTTTCTATTGCTGATGTTGAACAAAATAAAGGGGTGTAATTATGGCAAATTCCAATAAAAACACCCCTTCGCAAAGACAAAG
>JAGQWA010000512.1 GCA_020437725.1 Bacteroidota bacterium
AACGTCATCTTTATGAATTATACCTATAGGCTGTATTGTGGCATTTTGGCTTTTGTGTGCGCCATGTCATTTTCATCTACTACTCAAGCACAAGACTCTACCAAGGCAAAAAAGAAAGATTATCCGAGTAAACTGTGGAAGATTACTGGAAACGGACTTTCTAAACCATCATATTTATACGGAACTATGCACGTGAGTGCCAAAGTGGCCTTTCACCTGAGCGATTCTGTATTTATTGGCATTAACCAGTGCGATATTGTTGCGCTTGAAACCAATCCACAAGAATGGCTGCCCGATATGATGAACAGCCGATTAATGCAAGATCAGAGAAACATGTACAGCCGCATTGGAACCAATACTTATGGCTATTATCAAAATGCATTCGATTTACCCATTTTAGACAATGAAGGCCTTGCGGCACAACTTCGCTATGAGCATTCAATGGTGAATCCAATGCTGTTTAGGGGTTCAGATTTTAACCAAGACTTTGAAGAGCAGACTTATTTAGACATGTTCATTTACCAAGCTGGAGCCAAGCAAGGCAAAAAGATGATGAACTTAGAAAGCTTTGAAGAAAGTCAACGTCTTGGCATTGAAGCTCGGATTCCAGATCCCAAAGAGAAAAAGAAAAAATTCAACTACTATTCTTATAGTTCTGACGGTAAAAGCATTGGCGAACAAATTGAAGATGCTTATAGAAAAGGCGATTTAACCACATTAGACAGTTTGCAGAAGTATTCTAGCCCATCAAAAAAATATTTCCAACTGTTTTTGGTTGAAAGAAACCGAAACATGGTAGAGAAAATGGACTCTTTGATGAAAACCGCATCAGTTTTTTCTGCAATCGGAGCCGCGCACTTGGCCGGCGAAGAAGGCGCAATTGAAATGCTGCGAGAAAAAGGTTACACAGTAAGACCCGTTCAAAGCGAAATTACTTCAAAAGGGAGAAAGGTTTGGAGAAAGTTGAAAAAGAAAACAGTTCCCCTCTCCTACAATGTGCCATTTGTTGCCGAAGACTCTGTATTTAGGCTCATGGCTCCGGGCAAAATGTATCAAACACAGGGCAGCGGTCATTCTAAAGATTATATGTTTCCTGACATGACTAACGGCGCCTATTTCAGCGTGTCGAGAATGAACAATTACATCGCACTTCAAGGCATTTCAACTGAAGATTTGATGACCAAAATGGACAGTCTTTTCTTTGAGAACATTCCAGGCGATATTCATTCAAAAGAACGAATTATAAAAGATGGCTATCCTGGATTTGATATTTTGAACGAAACCAGAACCGGAGATTATCAGCGCTACCAAATCATTTTTACTCCTCTCGAAATTTTCATTTTTAAAATGGGTGGTGTAGGCAAGTTTGTTAAAACAGAATCTAATAAATATTTCAGCACCATAAAATTTACTAAACCTGCAAACAGCTGGGTAACTAGAACTTTTAATGGCGGGGCTTTTAGAGTAAGTTTACCAAACATTGGAGACCATAAAGGCAGTGCTAGCTCAAGCATGACATTTGCCAATCAACATGAAGTAATTCAGGCATTTGATAGCGAAAAGAGTGCCTACTATTTATTGCTTCAAAGCCTATTAATTGATGGCGATTTTATTGAAGACGACACGTTTGAGTTGCGACAATTAATTGTTGAGTTTGGTCGCCAACTTAAGTACGAAACCAAAGAACTTACTTTCGGTAATCATGAAGGATACCCAATGGCTCAAGGCAAATTGGTGCATAAAGAGCATGGAGAAATGATTGCCCGCTGCATTTTAAGAAGAAACTCATTTTACTTGCTGGTTGAAAAGGCTAACGAATTAGACTTTAACAATAAATTCTTCACTTCATTCAAGTTTGTAGAGCCAAGTTATACCCAGCCCATTTTTGAGCAAACCGATACGTTTGGTCATTATACGGTTAAGTCAACTCGGCTTCCAGACCCTATTTATAAAAAGGCACAGCAACAACGCTCATATTCTTACTACACAAGAGAAGCAAACGATGACGGCGATAAAGACTTTAGTTATTTGCCAGAAAGAGATTACTCGAGTTTTGTGTATCGAGAAACTGGTGATGTTTTGGGAATGTACTATTACCAATACCATAGATATGCCCAAACCGATAGCATTGAAGGCTTTTGGAAATCGATTGAAAAAGCCTACACCGATTATGATGATCGAGGTTTTTATGTAAAGAAGAAAACCATTGATTATGACCAGAAAACTGACATGCATACTATGGAAATGCTTTTGGCTGATACCTTTAGCATTAGAGAAGTAAGGGTAAAGAAAATTTTACGATCAGGTGCACTTTGGTCAATTGAAACCTATGGTGATAGTTTA
>JAGQWA010000513.1 GCA_020437725.1 Bacteroidota bacterium
TCCCGAAGAACGCAGAAACCTTGGAGCGCACTACACATCTGAAAAGAATATTCTCAAACTGATAAAACCGCTTTTTCTTGACGAACTTCAAGGAGAATTTCAAAAGATTAAAGGCAATAAAAACAAGCTCAAAGAATTTCATCAAAAACTCGGAAGTTTAAAATTTCTTGACCCAGCTTGTGGCTGTGGTAACTTCTTAATCATAACCTATCGTGAATTACGACTTTTGGAATTAGAAGTCCTTAAAGAGTTGTATGGTGGTCAGCAAGTTTTTGGAATAGACCAAATCATGCTTGTAGATGTTGACCAGTTCTTTGGGATTGAATATGATGAGTTTCCTGCTCGTATTGCAGAAGTTGCATTGTGGCTTATGGACCACCAAATGAACTTACGTATTTCGGAAGCATTTGGTATGTACTACGCTCGTTTACCATTAAAAAAGTCAGCTACTATCGTGCATGGAAACGCTTTACGGACTGAATGGACAGAGATAGTTCCAAAAGCTGAACTTTCTTACATTCTTGGTAATCCACCTTTTTATGGTTCGAAAAATCAAACCAAAGAACAAAAGGAAGACATGAAATCCGTTTTTGGTTCATTAAAAGGTTCAGGTGTTTTGGATTATGTAACAGCATGGTATTTAAGGGCAGCCCAGTTAATACAATCTTCACAAATAGAATGTGCTTTCGTTTCAACAAATTCAATTACTCAAGGAGAGCAAGTTGCAGTTTTATGGAACGAGCTGCTAAACCGTTATTCAATCAAGATAAACTTTGCTCATCGCACATTTAATTGGAAAAATGAAGCAAAAGGTAATGCTGCTGTTCATGTGGTAATTATAGGTTTTGCAATTTTCGACAAGAAACAAAAAAGACTTTTTGAATACTCTGATATTAAAGGAGAGCCTCATGAAGTAAAGGCTAAGAATATTAACCCTTACTTGGTTGATGCTTCAAACTCAGTTGCTATTTCAAGAAGTAAACCTTTATGCTCTGTCCAAGAAGTTATTCGTGGTAGTGAAACTACAGATAGTGGTAATTTCATGCTGTCAGAAGAAGAAAAAAATGAACTTTTAAAAAACTACCCTCAGGCAGAAAGCTTTGTTAGGACTTTTCAAGGTGGTGGTGATATTATCAATAATCGTAAAAGATATTGTCTTTGGCTCAGAGATGTCAGTCCTGCCACATATCGAAACATACCTTTGGTAATGGAGAAAATTCAAGCTGTTAAAGATTTTCGACTAAGCAGTAAAAAAGAACGTACACGGAAATGGGCTGAATTTCCAACCTTATTTTCTGAAGACAGACAACCTGAAAATAATTTTTTAGTAATTCCGAAAGTTTCATCAGAAAGGAGAAAATATGTTCCTATTGCTTATTTACCTTCTACTGTAATCATAAACAACACTGCTTCTGCGCTACCTAATGCCAACCTTTGGTATTTTGGGATAATTACCAGTCTAATGCATATGACTTGGTTAAAATATACTTGCGGCAGAATGAAAAGCGACTATATCTATTCTATTCAGATTGTTTACAACAACTACCCTTGGCCAAAGGAGCCAAGTGATAAGAACAAAAAAGCAGTTGAAACCAAAGCGAAGAAAATATTAGATGTAAGAACGGAGTTTCCAGAAAGCAGTTTGGCAGATTTATATGACCCTTTAACTATGCCACCTAAGTTGGTAAAAGCGCATCAAGAATTAGACAAGGCAGTAGATTTATGTTACAGACCGCAAGCATTTACGAACGAAACGGCTCGGATTGAATTTCTATTTGACTTGTACAATGAATACACAATGCCATTATTGAAAAAGGAAAAGAAAACTAAAAAGAAATAAAGCACGACACGCCAACAATGGCTATACGTAATGCGGGCGAAAGTGCTGATATAAAAGTAATTACATTAAATAAACTAAGTGCTAAATTGAAAGGCATGTGCCCCGAAATCCCGCACTACGCATAGCCGAGACCGTTGTGCATAATGCGGAAATCGTGCTAAAATTGAACATTTGAACTAAAAACGCCAACACACAAACAGCACATTTGGTTTTTTGCCGACACATAAGCCAAACCTAAAAAAAACCAAAAGAGCTGTTTTTGCCAACGCTCAGCTATATAGGAAATTGACACTAATTAAATTTGACATAAGCAGCATTTCAAAAAAGAAAGTATTAATCTCAACTATCCCGTACAATAGAAATAAATGTTAGAAACATATCTTCATTACTGGATGAAAATAAACTAATTATAATGGGCATAAAATTTTAAATAAGATAAATTTATCTTATTTATGATTTTTATCATCTTTTTTAGATAATTTTACTTATAAA
>JAGQWA010000514.1 GCA_020437725.1 Bacteroidota bacterium
TTGGCGACCAAACCAAGTATTTCAGACACAAAATCTTGCTTTATAAAGAAGACTTCAACAAAATTTTAAAGGGATTGGAAGAATCAATTGAGTTCGTAAAAAACGACTTGATGCCCAATTATGATTTTGATCAATTCGACCGCGAAGAGGCTGAAACAAACTTTGCTAAAGAACTGAATTCATAGAGTTAAGAAACGCCAGTTTTCAGTTTTTGCCTTCTAAAATTAGTTGTGTTTTATTTAACTTCTTTTTTAAAAGGGCACATCATCTACACCACCGTCATTGTCATTAAAGCGTGATGCTCGTTTAATAACCCCATCGGGTACACTTACATCTGCCGCGCCAAATGCGGTATACTCATCAAGGTTGGTAAACTTGGCATAGTCTTGAACAAAACGTAAGCGAACGTTTTCTGTAGAGCCATGTCGGTTTTTAGCAATAATCACTTCGCCAGTGCCAGTAGTTGGGTTTCCTTCTTCATCTTCGGTAAAACCGTAATAATCGCCTCGATATAGGAACAACACTTGGTCAGCATCTTGTTCAATTGAGCCTGATTCACGCAAATCGGATAGCATAGGTCGCTTTGTACCACCACGTGTTTCAACTGCACGGCTAAGCTGAGATAAGGCTATTACCGGAACATTCAAGTCTTTTGCCAGCCCTTTTAGCGAGCGCGAAATTTTAGATATTTCCTGCTCGCGGTTACCGCCACCACCGCCGCCTTTTCCTTCATTTCCACCACTCATTAATTGCAAGTAGTCGATAATAATCATTTGAATGCCATGACGGTCCTTCAACCTACGGGCTTTGGCCCTAAGGTCGAAAACGTTTAATGCGGGCGTATCATCAATAAAAAGCTTGGCATTGGCTAGCTTTTTGGTTTTTTCGTGAATTTGAAGCAACTCAAAATCTTCAAGATTTCCACTTCTAAGCTTATCAGATTTAATATGAGCTTCAGCTGAAATAAGACGATTTACCAATTGCAGATTCGACATCTCTAACGAAAACAATGCAACTGGCATATCGAATTCAACCGCTGCATTTCTGGCAATGTTTAACACAAATGCCGTTTTACCCATTGCAGGTCGGGCGGCAATAATAATTAAGTCAGAACGCTGCCAACCAGAGGTAATTCTATCAAGAGCTGTAAAGCCAGAGCCAATTCCGGTAAGGCCTTCTTCCCTATTTTTTAGTTCTTCAGCTTGTTCAATGGCCATCTTAATGAGCGTACTCATTTTCTGGTCTTGGTTCTTAAAGTTGCCTTCTGAGATATTGAACAAAGCCGTTTCTGCTTCATCTAGTAGTTCAAAGACATCGTTTTGTGGGTCGAACGCTTTGGTAGTTATGTCAGACGATATACGAATAAGCTCTCTTAAAATGTATTTCTCTTGAATAATTCTGGCATGGTATTGAATATTGGCCGCAGAACCAGTTCTATTCGTTAACTCGCTTAATCTATAAGCACCACCAACCAAGGCCAACTTACCAACAGATCGTAAATGTTCTGTCATGGTAAGAATATCAATTGGCTGCGACTTTTCAAATAAATCAAGTGCGGCTCTATAAATATCACCATGATCGTTTTTATAGAAACTCTCGGGTCTAAGAATGTCCATTACTTCGTAAATGGCATCTTTTTCGAGCATAATAGCACCCAGAACGGCTTCTTCTAATTCAATAGCTTGGGGCGGAAGCTTAGCCAATTGATCTTTTATTGAACCACCGTTTTTGGCATTTTTTCTTAGTGCTTTTTTTAGTGACTCTTGAAAGCTTTCTGGAGTATCTTCTGCCATGAGTTTGAACCTGAATTATTTAAATGCTGCAAACGCGAAAACCGCTTTGCGATGTTATTGAAATCTTATGTCTTGAAAAGGTTCAAATTAATTATCAACCACACAATTCAATTTGTTGACATTGTGTGGAGAACCAGCATTAGCACGGAGTTTGGATGCTGAATTTGAATTGTTTAGAAATCAACAATGACTTATTCTACTGATTCTTTTTAGAACCAAAATTTGACCATATCTAATGGATTTTAGCGGTTTTTTTTACACTTAAAATATCAACACAACACGGGTGTAAAAATGACTTTGGTTTGAATACAAAAAAATATCTAACCTTAAAGCTGAAGCTCACTTAATTCTATATGTTGGTACTCGTTTCCGTTCCATTTAAAACAGATGTGTTTTAGACCGTTCGAAATGCATAATTGCGGCACTTTCAACTTAGAAGCATATTGAGAAATCTGCAAAATGGTGTCGTTACCAAGCTGAATTTCAGGTGCCTTAAACTCGGCTAGAAATGATGGCTTACCATCTGAATTATAAACCGC
>JAGQWA010000515.1 GCA_020437725.1 Bacteroidota bacterium
TATTTCGACTAAACAAGCGATAAGATTTTCGTCTTCACTCTTAGCTAATTTTAAAGCCTCTGACAGATTATCCTCCGAAAGGCAGGGCAAAAAACCTTTTGGCCGTTCGGCTTGCATATCATGCATATAAGATTTATTTGGAAATGCTTGCCTATCAACAATCAAACCACAGTCATAGAAGAATTTTAAATTTTCCGTATTTGTAGCAATAAACCAACGCGATGAAGTCATAGCTTAATTCTCTGCATAAGTTCCAACTCTTCGACTTTACCTTGTCGATCGATAGATATTGTTGTCCCAATAGGTGGAAGCACCTCTTCTAATATACTTTTTTGCACTGCGCTTTTGAAGAGAAACAGTCGTTCCCGAGCTCTTGAAGCCATGACATACATCCGCTTCTTTAATGATTCCTCATCATTACTGATCTTCTTGAATCCATCAATAATGATAAACACCTCATCAAACTCAATGCCCTTTACCGACTTATCATTTAGAACAACAATTCCACCTTGGTCGAAGTCAATATGAACTCGATTTTTTTGGCTAGAATCATAAGTATTGATAATTGGAGCAGACTCTCTTCTGATTTTATCGTCTTTTTTGAGCTCTTTTGACCACCATTCACGCTTACAATCATTGGCGACAATCAAGCCAAGCAACTTTGATGGATCATTGTCATAGGAGCTGAGAATTATTTCCTTCACGCTATCAAGATTCTGATATTCATACAATATTGGTGCATGAACAGAAGGTTTATTAGGTAGCTCTGGCTTAAGGCTTGATTTATCGGTATAAAAGTAATTGGCAAACGCTGCAATTGGCGTCGTATTCCGCCAGTTTTCCTTTAAATGGATTACATCGGCTTTCTCTAATCCTAAAAGCTCTATCAACTCATCATGAGAGGAGTTTTGATCTGTTATCTGCTGATTTTGATCTGCAACCACAAAAAAATTTTCTACGTTAAGTGCCTCTACTGCCTCATACCAACCTTGGGGTAAGTCTTGCCCTTCATCAACAATGAAACTTAAGTTAGAGAACTTAACACCTTGCTCCTCAAACTTCTTCATCAATTTTTTGTAATCTGGCTGATACGAACTGATTTGTGGCATTTTGTTTTTATTAAAGTTTCCAAAGTTGCCATCAACAAGCTTCCAATGCAAATCGTACAACCACGACATTGCGGTATTCATCTCATATTTTTGTGAATCACCAACTAGAGCACGATTCGCGTGATTTAACACATGGTTAAAGGTTAAAAACTGAATCTCTTTTTCATCGGCATACTTCTTTAGTCGCCAGAGAGCAACAACGGACTTACCCGTACCAGGCGCTCCCACAACCAAATACTGGCCATCCGCTGGCTTACGAATTGCTATACGCTGATCTTTGGTTAAATCTTGCTCTTTTGGTAGATCAAATATTCGTTTAGCCATTTTTACCTCATTACATCTATCAAAGCAGGGATGTTTTCATCAGGCTTTCCCTTAATAAATATTCTATCTAAAAACACATTTTGATAACTACAGGATGTATCTGGTACCAATACACAACCATGGCAAGCCGCCCTATTTAACCAAGATGGTCCCTGTCCTTCCATTTCGGCACAAACTGGATCCAATGAACACCATTCAGCATGACGCATAGCTGCATCCAAAAGCCGAATGAATTTCGCTGGATTGGCTAATTCAACAATCCCACCTAACGAACCAGCAATATCGGGGACTGCTGTATAAATCAAAATACCAGCCATGCCGCCACTAGAAGAGCAATAAATTCTTTCTTGGAGCGATGCCGCTGGATAACCTGCAGATGATTCAAACTCTCGAATTAGAAGATGCGAAAGTGTATGAAGCATAATAAATCGTGGGGTCGGAGATAAGTCTGCTGGCAAATTTATTGTCGAAGCCAGAAAACGCTTTTCTATTTCCTGAGCCCGTCGTCTTATTTCTGGGTTCGACTCCCATTGCTCTAACTTTTCGACATCCAGTGTAAAGAACACACCCTCTCCAAAAAGTTCAATGGCTGGAAGCCAATCTAAAATTTCTTTAAAATCAGGCACCTGTGTGAATTTAGGATCAAAATCTTCGCAGTCGCTCGCCGCTCTTTGAAAGCCTTTAAATACTTCAATAACTCTCAATCGGTCAACAGCAACTAGACGATCCACCAAGTTAGCTACAAATCTTAATTCATCTGAACTCAGGAACTCAGCAATATAAGTACGCCATTCGCTGGTCAAATGTCTCGTAATAAAATCTGCATCATTATTAAACTCTTGCGGTGTAGTAAGTGCTTCATATTCATCACTCATCAGATCGTCAATTTGAAT
>JAGQWA010000516.1 GCA_020437725.1 Bacteroidota bacterium
TTGGGTGTCTTACAATGCTGAAGCAATCAATAATTCTTTGCACGGAGCGGCGGTTCTGGCTTAGCGGCAAGCCAATCCACGTAGCATCTGAATATTTTTGCAGGAATAATTGAGGCTTCGCGTCCCGCCATTCGTAAAGACATTGATAAGGATCTCCGATCATCTCAATATTTGCAAGGCCCAATGAAATTAGCTTGTCAAAAATGGCATGCTGTATTTCGGAATTGTCCTGGGCCTCGTCAACAATCAGATACGGGAACCGTTTCGCCAACCACTGACCTATACGCTCGTGCTTATTGATGAGATGCAAAGCAATGAAGGCGGAATCAAGACTGGTGATCAACCCCTTTCTCATTTTAGCCGTTAACACCGCACCACCATATTCTTGAAATACTGTAGGATCAACAGTCGCCGAATCAGGGGTCTTTCCTTCAAAACTAAATTTACCATTTACATCCACCCAAATCGTACTTGGCGGGTATGATCTGTATAGAGCTCGCCCTTGCCTGTTCTTAAATGTATTCAACGGATAACTAATTCCTTCATTCAATACGCCATTTTTTCGATAATATATCTTAAAAGCATTGTCAATAACAGAGTTTTCGTCTACAATCTTTGGACGTTTAAAATCTTTGTTCAGTAGATTATAGAAAGGCAAAGTGATGTATTGGTTAAAAAAACTGTCAATAGTAGAGACCAAATGAGGGTAGTCTAAATCCAGTCCATATAACTTCTTATACTTGCTGATAATTTCATGCTTCGCTACATTAGTAAAAGACAAACAGGCTATACCAGCATGTCTACCATATAACTTAAGGCATTCCGTTTGAAGCGATGCAAGCTTATGTACAATACAGGTCGTTTTTCCACTGCCGGGGCAGGCATTGAGAATAATCCTGCCTCTTGCCGCTAAATATGCCTGTCGTTGAGCGGTTATTTGAAACTCCATATCAGTTTCTTAAATGATTAAAGGCTGCTTTGATATACGCAGGCACTATAAATGATCTTCTTGCTTCGGCCAGGTTATTGATAATATGGAGTGCAAGGTTTTGTGAGAAAATAGCCTTACCGGGGAGCGATTTCCAAAGGAGAATTGCCAGCTTATCCTGCTCATCAGCACTTAGATTTTCTCCGAGCATATCTAGGTATGCTGCGACTTCGATTATTTCTTTAGGGCATTTCACCGATATGTATTTATACAAAAAGTTATTTTGGCATTCAGTTTTTGTACCCCTTACATTACTTCTGCAAAGATCATATTCCAAAGTTTGATAGGAAAAGTGAATATCAATAAGAGGTTGATTGTTTTTTACCGAATTGAGATTGCTAACCCGGCTTCTTACAGCCGCCCCGGTTAGATGACCGTGCAAAATATGAAGCTGTTGATAGTTATTTTCTACCAGCCTTTCCAATTTGTACTCTTTCTCCTTGGACTCTGGGAATCGGTCGTCATCCGTGAGGATCGCCACTTTCTTAGGGATTCGCTTTTTGTCATTGTTACTATTAAAAAGGAAAAGGAATGGATAAAACGAAACACCGTCTACGTTTACCAGTTCTATTCGATAATCTTCCAAAGAAAACCCTTCCACTTGTGCAAATGCGGTGATCAAAAGCTCCTCAGATATTCCTTCCACAAATAGACAACTCCTTGCAAAAAACAGCTGAGATTTTGTTACATCAATGTATCGTTGCAACTGATCTTTTTTTTGATCAATCGCTTCCTGGATCAAAGGCACGGCCTTTTTAGTATCCTGAATAATGTTTTCGGTAGCCCGGTCGACAAAAGATTCACTGACGATATACGCATTCTTTTCGAGCAATATCAAATTATCGAAAGGCACCTTAGAGGTAAGTGTCGGAGAGTGGGTAGTAATAAAAAGTTGGCTGTTGGCAGCACTGTTAGCTTCCTTTAAAAAACTGTAGAGGCTCAACTGTAGCTGAGGATGGATATGCGCTTCCGGCTCTTCGATCAGCAACGAAAAATGTGGGATCGCATCATCCTTGACCCTTTCTTTAATATCGCCGAGTACAGTTGCGATGTAAATCAGATTATTGAACCCAAGACTGTTTTGCCAAAGGTTAAAGCCTTCTGCGGAGTGATTCTTCCAATCATGTGGTAAGTAGGGTTTAATCGCATTCACAATGTAGTCTATCCGGGACTGTTCAATTTGTAGCCCAATTTGACTCTGATTGACCTTCTTATAAATATTATCTAGATTATCGTTTATACTTTGGCGAGTCGAAATCACTTCCTCTCTTGCCAGTAGTTTTGTGTTAGCCTCTTTGATAATATCCTTGATTTCCTCTTCAGAGTCCTTTCTATCA
>JAGQWA010000517.1 GCA_020437725.1 Bacteroidota bacterium
AAATTCGATTTAGAGCCAGATCAACAAGATCTTGAACTAAATTCAAGATGACGACTGGCTTTTTAGACAGCCCCTTTGAGATGGGGCGTTGCGTTAAATCTTCTTGGTTTTAGAACTAAAACTTCGTTCTCAAGATGGCTAGCTAATTTTCTTTTTACACGGTGTTCCTTGCTTAAATTAATGTTCTGCCAATGGCGCCTGCCACCGCGCTTAACGACTTGTGCAAGTCTGTAAATTCCTGGTGGTTTAGTTGCTGGGCGGCATCGCTCATTGCTACTTCAGGATTGGGATGCACTTCTATTAATAAACCATCAACATCCATTGCTACACAGGCTCTGGCTAAATCTGGCACACCATAGCGGTAGCCCATAGCATGAGATGGATCAAGGATAATTGGCAAGTTGGTGTATTCTTTCAAGAATGCTACACCACATAAATCGAGCGTAAATCGGGTTTTGGTTTCGAATGTTCTAATTCCGCGCTCGCAAAGAATAACGTCTTCGTTTCCACCAGAAAGTATAAACTCAGTAGCTTGTACAAATTCTTGCAACGTAGTTCCAAATCCACGTTTAACTAAAACGGGTTTTCTAGCCTTACCGCATTTGCGCAAAATTCCATGATCATACATAGCCTTGGCACCTACTTGAATAATGTCGGCATAGGCAATTACATCGTCAACATGGCTAGCGTCGCGTACTTCTGTAATAATGTTTAAGCCATATTCTTGGCGGGCACGGTCAAGCAATTTCAAGCCTTCTAATCCTAAACCTTGGAAAGAATATGGCGATGTTCTTGGTTTAAAACAACCAGCTCTTAACGTGGTTATGCCCAAGGATTTCATTAACTGCGCACTCTCAGAAATTTGCTCCCAACTCTCTACAGAACATGGGCCGCCAATAACCATGCTGTTGCGGTTTTTACCGCCTATTTTGGTGCCGTTTATGTTAATCTCGCGCACTTCGTTTCTGTAATCTCGGCTGGCGAGTTGAATATCAGAACTTGCAGCAAAAGACTCATTTACAAATTCGACAGCAAAACTTGGCACTTCTTTTAGTTTAGAAGGGGTAATCATTACTTCGTAACCATCTTTACTTGTGTAATGAACCGCTTGTAGCTGGTCTGCTAGTTCTTGAATTTTATGTTGATTAATTCCTTCTTTAAGATGTAAAATCATAATTCTCCTTTAATGAGTGTGTTAAAGTTGATAGCGCCTGTAAGTTGACCTTGATCGTTTATAACAGGCAAGTATGAAATGGTTTGGTTTTTTGATCTAAGAAGCTGAAACATTTCTTTAATGGTTCGGTTCTCATTTATTCTAATGGCTTGCGCGTTAATTATTTCACTTGCCTTTAATTCATTAAAATTTTCAGGGTGTTTTAGCAGTCCTTTTCGCATATCAGCATTGGTTGAAATGCCCATAAAATGCCCACTATCGTCAATAAACAAACAATAACCCATTTTGTATTGCTCGTTGGTTTCAAGAATAGAAACCACACTTTGGTTGCTAATATTTAGCACTGGTAAATGCGCTTTGGTTATCATCATGTCTTTTACCAAAAAGTGTGAATCTACTTGCTCATGTTTCAAAAGCGAAAGTGCGCGGCCTTGCACATCATGCTTCATTAAGTAAGAACCCACAACGGCTACGTGCACACCGTAATTTCTAAGAATGAATGAAACTTCGTCGTTTACACCGCCATCTACTTCAATGCCGTGGTTGGGATAATTTCTTCTAAAGTCTCTAATTTTTTGAAAGTTTTCGCGATTGAAAACACCACCGCTTTGGCCAGGTGTGGTGGCCATTATTAATGCAAATTGAGCCGAGTCTTTAAATTTTTCAAAAGTTGAAATATCAGTTGGAGTCTTTATGGCAATTCCCCATTCAATTTCATTATCGGCAGGGAATATTAGCTCTTCTTCTAAATCTTCAAGTTGAAAAGAAACTCGGCCTGGTTTACACTCGCTAATCAATTGCCAATACTTGCTAGGCGTTGGCGTAATAACATGTAAATCAATTGGCGTTTGGCTAAGGCTTTTAATTTGCTTTATATCGTTAAATACGGTTTCATCATCATTACAATCAATGTGAAACATGTCAACATGTAGGGCATCTAGTTCAGAAACTGTATGTCGTAAATCGCTTCTATTTCCAGAATAGATAGACGCCGAAATTTTCAATGCTTAGCTGCTTTAAGCTGCAAATGTGCTTAAACATTGCCATTGCCACAATTCTTAACTAGATTTCTTCTTGAACAAAGTTTTTGGCACGTTTCAACTTCCACTGAATAATACCATTTACAAACACGGCTAATATGATAAGACTA
>JAGQWA010000518.1 GCA_020437725.1 Bacteroidota bacterium
GGCTATATAATGCTCATTGGTTCCAAAATGAAAAGAACGGTCTCTACCCTTGGTAAAGCCAGTGTATTTGCCCTGCCATTGTGCAAATAATTTGCTTAATGGTACGTTTCTGCTTGTAAAAACGCCAAGGTTTCTATGCAGTGGCATAATGTATTCGTCAGAACGAAGCGCCTCAGTTGCGCCTACGGCTATGGCTTCTTGCCCAATACCCGAAAACCATTTGCTAATTCTGCCTTTTCTAAGCAAAAGCAACATTTTTTCTTCTATTAAGCGGGGCATTAAAAGGCCTTTGTATAAGTCTAGCAATTGCTTCTTGCTGTAGCCAGTGGCATCAAACTGCATACGTTCAAAATTTGGGCGAAAGTACTTAAGTGGCTTCTTGCTTTGCTTATTAATATGTTGAATTTATTAATGCTTTGAACCAATGATGAATTACTGTTTTAATTTGCCAAATAATGGCATCAAAAAAACAAAAAAGCAGCGTTTCTTCTAAGCCGTTTTTCAATATTAAATGGGTATTTGCGGCCATTCTTGTGGTTACGGTTTGGAGCTACTCATCGGGCATAAAAGGCCAAATGTTAGAGTTTGATGACGTTCAATACTTCAGAGATTTTCCTGAAATTACCAATTTGAGTTGGGCAAGTTTAAGGCTCTATTTTACCAAGCATTATGTGCTCATGTACCACCCACTGCCCATTTTGAGCTTTGCCATAAACCATTATTTTTCCGAACTTAATCCAGTTCCCTACCACATTGTAAACCTACTTTTTCACCTGCTAAATGTGATGCTGGTCTTTAAACTTTTGAAGCACTTTATAAAACATTCTTGGCTGGCCTTAGGTTTAGCTGCCGCATGGGCCTTGCACCCCATGAATACCGAAGCTGTTACTTGGATATCGGCCAGAAGCTCAGTGATGTACACTTTCTTTTTTCTAGGTAGTATGTGGTTTTATCTCAAGTTTCAGGAGCGGCGGGAGTTGAAATTTTTATTATTGAGTTTCTTGGCAGCACTTTTATCTCATTTATCAAAAGTAAATGCGGTGGCATTGCCAGTGGTATTAGTTGCACTAGAGTGGTTCTATTCCGGAAAGCAATTGAAAAAATATGCCTATACCATTCCATTTTTTGCCATTGCTGTATTTTTTGGACTTTACGCTTTGAGCGATTCAGGAACCACTGACAATATTTTAACCACTGTAAATCGTTTTGAAACTTGGGAATTTGGTCTAATGTCAGCATATAGTTTGTGGTTTTATCTAAGCCGGCTTTTTGTTCCAAGTGGTTTGTCGGCCATTCATACCTATCCTGATAATGCTGATGGAATGCCAGCCGAAATTTGGCTTGGGTTCCTTGCGCTTGCATTGCTAATTGTTTTGGTTTGGAAGTTTAGACAAAACAAGTTATTTCTGCTCGGAATTGGCATTTTTCTCATTGTAGTTGGGCCTACGCTGCAGTTGTTTCCAACAAGATTATTCTTAATGGCCGATAGATATGTGTATTTACCTTATTTGGGCTTATTGCTTGCTATTAGTGTTCTACTAAAGCCCATTTTAGAAACAAAACGAAAGGATTCAATTTTCACTGGGCTGGTTCTTTTTTCTGCCGTAATGGCCATTATTACTTTTCAGCGAAACAAAGTTTGGACAAGCACCATAGATCTGGTAGATGATATTATTGCCAAGAACCCTGAAGTGCCATACATGGCTAGAGCTTATGGTATGAAGGCCAATTACTTGCATTACAAAAAAGGCCAAAGCGTTGAAGCTGAGAAATACTATACCAAGGCCATTGCGGTAAAACCGAGCGATTGGGAAAGCCTTTACAACAGAGCCATGCTCTATAAGCAAACTAAGCGAGCTCAAAATGCCATTGAAGATTTAACCAAATGTCTTGAGTTAATCAACAGAGACCATTATTTCATTTACAATGAGATTGGCGCTCTAGAATTTTCTATTAATAGGCAGCTAAAAGCCCAACATAGTTTTGAAAAATCTATTGAGCTCAATGCTGAATATGCAGACGCCTGGAACAATTTGGGTACGGTATTGGCAACTAGTTCCAATTGGCAAAAAGCCTTAAATGCCTTTTCAAAAGCAATTGAAATAAAACCCGATTACGTTGATGCTCTAAAACACCGAGGGTTGGTTTATCAGCAATTGGGCCAGAGCGACCAAGCTTGCACAGACTTTTTGGCAGTAAAACGTTTGGGCTCAAATGTTGTTAACAAACAAATTCAAGATTTAGGCTGCAATTAGAAAACACAAAACTAAGTAGATGGCAAATTCGATCTGGAACGACATAAAAATGCAAGTATTAAACAG
>JAGQWA010000519.1 GCA_020437725.1 Bacteroidota bacterium
TCTATGATTTATACCTTGTTGGAAACAAGGGGAATTTATCAGGTGCCTACAGCTATGGTATTACCATTAATAAGAATGAGCTTGTGTTTAGCAATATAAGTGACTTTAATGTTGACAGCACATGGCTTTGGTCTGCTTCCGAAGATCATGTAAATCTTACCTACCATGACAAAAAATCAAGTTCTATATTATTATCTAAATTAAATGGAGTTGGAAAAAACGGCAAGGGAAAAGTGGGCTCAATAGTCTTTCACATGGTAGATACACCACAATTTAGCAACCCTTTTTGGGCGCCAGCTATATCAGAAATGTTATTGGTTAACCCGCTGGGCGATACAATTGGTCTTGATCAAAGTATAGATTCAATATTTCTAAAAGGTAAGACCATTTCTATCACAAATACCCCACACAGAGACTTCTCCCTATTCCCCAACCCAACCATGGGCCATGTAACTTTAGCGTTGAATAATTATGCTGATGCGCAGAATGTACAGGTAATAAATAGCCTAGGTCAATTGGTTTTAACCGAGAGCATTATCTCTGAACGCACAATATTAAATATGCCAGAAACCGGGGTTTATTTCATTAAAGTAAACTTTGGCCATTATTCTTCAACCCAAAAACTTATTGTAAACAACTAGAATGTTTAGAGAAAGAAAGTTCACCTTGCTGGCATTTGCGGTAATGGCCCTAACCGCTTGCCGAAACAATGCCAAAACGGGTGCGAATAAATCTGAATACGCTGGCCAATCTGCTCCAAAAAGCTTCTCTTATATCAACAATGTTTTCAAGTCTAAAGTCTTAGGATGGTCTATTAACGTGCCGCAAGGCTGGCTGGTAACCACCCCAAATGAACTTGACTCAACCAACGAAATGGTGCAAAACGATGCCTTTAGCATTGAGCAACATTTAATCATGTTTCAAAATGGCGACATGAATGTTTTTCAGTCGTCGTACGAGCCGGTTACCATTAAAAGCCCTGAGCAATGGAAAGAGCATTGCAAGGGGAGCGATGCCATTTTGCATTCTACCTACACCAACCAAGGTATAAAGCTCGATACAGCTTCAAAAGAAATAACGGTGGCAGGTAAGCCATTTCATGCCCTTGAAATCCAGGTTTACGATCCTGATGGAAACCCGCTTCTTAAGCAATACATGTACAATACGTTAATTGACAGTTTTGATTTTGGTGTGAACATTAGCGCTGAAAACGATGCCATGAAAAACATCATGATGCAGGCTTTTGAAGGTTCTAGGTTTGAGAAATAGGCACTCTTGGTAATTGGGAATCTCAATTAGGGTTAAACAGCTTGTCATTTAGTGTATTCTTTAGGTCAATCAACTTATTTTCGCCGCCCTATGAGCGCACCAAAGGTTATAACCGCTATTCTTAATTGGAATGGTAAAGGCTGGTTAGAGAAATTCTTGCCTAGCGTGGTGGCTACCACTTATTCCAATCATGTAGTTTGCGTAATAGACAACGCTTCAACCGATGATTCTATTCCTTTTTTAAAGGAGCATTATCAGCAAGTGCAAATAGTGCAACTTGATGATAACTACGGCTTTACCGGTGGCTATAATCGCGGATTGGCCGAACTTGAAGCCGATTATTTTGCCATTCTCAATTCTGATGTTGAAGTGGAACCCGATTGGATATCCCATTTGGTAGAGCGCATGCAAGCCAATCCTGAAATTGGAGCCGTGCAGCCCAAAATTTTGCAGTATAAGCAAAAAGACGAGTTTGAATACGCCGGTGCCTGCGGTGGATTTATAGATCGTTTTGGTTTTCCTTTTTGTAGGGGAAGAATTTTCTTTTCGAATGAAAAAGACCACGGACAGTACAACGATGCCCGACCTGTTTTTTGGGCCACCGGAGCAGCCATGTTCATCAAAGCTGATTTGTTCAAAGAATTCAATGGCTTTGACGAAGATTTCTTTGCCCACATGGAAGAGATTGATCTCTGCTGGCGAATGCAAAACATGGGGCACCAGGTTTGGGTAGAACCCAAAGCAGTGGTGTATCATGTTGGTGGTGGAACTTTAGGTGCCGACAACCCACGCAAAACCTATCTCAACTTTAGAAACAACCTTATGATGATGGCCAAAAACCTGCCTTTGGGCAATGCTTTTGTGCGCATTTTCTTCAGAATGGTGCTTGATGGTCAGGCGGCCATAAAAGAGCTTTTGGGCGGAAATGCAGGTTTTTTCTGGGCCATTGGCAAAGCCCATTTTCACTTCTATTTAAGGCTGCCCCAAATTGCCAAAAAGCGCAAGCAAATTCCCCATAAGGTTAAACTGCGCACCCTGCCCG
>JAGQWA010000051.1 GCA_020437725.1 Bacteroidota bacterium
GAAAAGAGCTTGCACAGAATAATAAAAACTTGCTCCTCTTAGATTTTAAAGAGCAGGAAAAACTAAAAGCCAATACCGATTCTGATGAATGGATTGTGGTTGGCAAAATCATTAATCAATTACCCGAAAATTCAGTGCTTCATTTAGGCAACAGCTCGCCCATTCGATACCTACTGAACTGGAATTTCATACTTAAGGACAAAAACATAGAAGTGCAAGCCAACCGTGGCACAAGTGGTATTGATGGTTGTGTAAGCACGGCTGTTGGTATGGCTCAAGCTGATGAGCGTAAGCACACACTCATTATTGGCGATTTGGCTATGATGTATGATAGAAATGGGTTGTGGCATAAACACATACCTTCTAACCTCACCATTGTTGTAATTAACAACCAGGGTGGTGGCATTTTTAGAAAAATTGAAGGCCCAAAAAAACAGCCTGAATTAGAAGAATACTTTGTGAATGCCCAACCCTGCGACTTTGAAAGTTTGGCTAAAATGCATGGTTTGGTATATGAACAATTCAGGCAAATACCAACTTACCTACACGAGAAGATGGTAGCAAATGTTCCCTATTTATTTGAATGGCTGGTTGAATAAATTTTCAACCTTTATTGCAAATAATGGTTTGTAATAAATGCAGTTTCGCAAACATTTACTTCTTGTTATTGCCATCATTCTTGCCAATATAACTTTGGCGCAAGAAAATTGGTTTACCAAATTTTATAACAAGAACTACGAACCAACTGTTGGCCTTTTAAATAGAAGAACACATATCTATGGGCAAGATGGAACCATTTATGGGTTAAAAGCTGGTCTCAATTTCGATAAGCGACTAAAAAACACCGTTTGCATTAGCGGCACAGCATTTAGACTAGGACACCCAGAAAGCGATTACCTAAAAAATACGCAGCTTGTTTATGTAAGTGTTGCTGAAGAATTCAGGTTTTACCAATACAAAAGAATTAGTGCCATAAGCTTCTTCAATATCGGCTATGGTTGGTCGTTTTGGCAGCGTTTCAATGAGCTTTCAACCCAAATAAACAGCGGCGTGCAACGTGTAGCACCTTTAGAAATGGGTTTGCATGGAGATTATCTAATTAACCCATGGTTGTCATTAACATTTGGAGCCGGTTGGCGATTTTTCATTTATGGCAGCGACCCAGGTCTTGGCGGCTACTATGCCAAAATAGGTCTTGGTATTTCGTTTAAGCAATTGAAACTGGCTTTGAAAAAAGATAATCCGGCTAACCAGTAAATACCCAAATCCAAATTTTAAAGTACTATTACAAAGAGCTCTAATTAAGCTTATGTATTGACTGCATTTTCATTAATTGAGTCAGTTTATTGACGGTATTAATGTTAATTGAGTTCATGAACTGACGGTATTTTCATTAATTGAGTCTATTAATTGACGGTATTTTCGTTAATTGCGTCAGTTTGTATTCAAATTCGAAAAATGTCAGCGGTTGAGAGAGAAATAAAAACAAGGCTTAAAGAGAGTTTTAACAAGCGCAAAATTGTGGTGTTAATTGGCGCACGACGAGTTGGCAAAACCACACTATTACGGCAAATAGCCAAAGAAAAGTCAATGAACACACTTTGGCTAAATGCAAAAGACCAATCAGTGGCCGATAGGCTTGAAAGAAGAACTGTTGACAATTACAAAAGGCTTTTTAATGGGTATCAATTGGTGGTAATTGACGAAGCCCAACAAATACCACAAATAGGTAAAATACTAAAACTTATTGCTGACGAAATTGAGAACATTACTGTTGTTGTAACTGGCTCGGCAGCATTGGAAATGGCAACTAGCATGGGCGAACCATTAACGGGTAGAAAAATAACCATTCGCATGTATGGCCTAAGCGAAAGAGAATTTGCCGCCTACTCTGCCAACTACGTAAACTACATGGAAGGATTACAGCAACGTATCATTTTTGGTGGTTACCCAGAACTGGTTAATCTAACAACGAATGAAGAAAAAGTGGCTTATTTAAGAGAACTAACACAAGACTATTTACTCAAAGACATTCTCTCATTTGAAAGCGTAAGAAACTCATCAAAAATTCTGAATCTATTGCGGTTGTTGGCTTTTCAAGTAGGTGGCGAAGTTTCTTACCAAGAACTAGGTAAAAACCTAAGCATTAGCAAAAACACAGTAGAGCGTTATTTAGACTTGCTTTCTAAGCTATTTGTCATTCAAAAGGTAGAAGGCTTTAGTAGAAACCTTAGAAAAGAAGTAGTTAAAAGCAGCAAATGGTATTTTCTAGATAATGGCATGCTCAATGTTCTGCTCACTAATTTCAACCCGCCAAACTTAAGAGAAGACATGGGCCGGCTATGGGAAAACCATATGATTGCCGAACGCTTAAAATGGCAGCATTTTAAGAACCATTTAGTACAAAACCATTTTTGGAGAACCTATGATCAGCAAGAAATAGACTGGGTAGAAGAAACTGATGGCCAACTAAATGGCTATGAAATGAAATGGAATCATAAACGAAAATCAAAAGTGCCTGGCGCATGGGCAAAAGCCTATCCTAACGCAGGTTTTGAAGTAATTACTCAAGAGAATTTTGTTGATTGGCTAGAAGTTTAACATTCTTGTTCATTTTGCCAGTTAATCTCCCAAATTTGCCGCCATGCAATTCAAAGATGTAATTGGGCAAGAAACCATCAAGCAAAAGCTTATTGACAGTGTAAATACTGGCAGAATTCACCACGCACAATTGTTTTTGGGCGATAGTGGGCACGGTAGCTTGGCACTAGCATTGGCCTATGCGCAATACATTAATTGCGAAAACAGAACCCAGAACGACTCATGCGGTGAATGCGGCAATTGCCAAAAAATGTACAAGCTTATTCATCCTGATGTGCATTTTTCGTTTCCTATTGTTGCCACCAAAAAGAAGGCCGAAGACCAAGACCCTAACACCGATTTCTATACCCAGTGGCGCACTTATATGCAAGAAACCGCCTACCCAGCCTACCGCGAATGGATAACCAAAATTGGCAAAGAAAATCAGCAGGGCAATATTCCGGTGGCCGAAGCAAGAAGCATTATTAGAAAGCTCTCCTTAAAATCTTACCAAGGTGGCTACAAAGTGCTTATTATGTGGCTTCCAGAGTTTTTAGGTATAGAAGGCAACGTATTGCTAAAAGTGCTCGAAGAACCTACACCCAAAACCATATTCTTATTGGTTGCCGAAGACGAAAGCAAGATTTTGAACACCATTTTGTCTCGCTGCCAAATACTTAGAATTCCTCGTATAAAAGAAGACCAATTGGCCACTGCGCTCGAGAAAGTAATACATGCCGAGCCAGAAAAAGCACAGCAAGCAGCATCATTAGCCGAAGGCTCTTTTAGACGGGCACTTGATATTTTCCACTCTGGCGAAGACAACTACTTTGAGCAGTTTAGCGATTGGATGCGCAGTTGCTTTAGATTTGATACCGCAGCATTACTCACGTGGGCCAATTCAATTGCAGGCATGGGTAGAGAAAATATTAAAAACTTCCTCATCTATTCTCTTGGCGTTTTTAGAGATAGTTTGCTCATAAAACAAGGGGTTGAAAATTTGGCAACACTGCGCGGCGACCAATTGATTTGGGCACGAGAAAAGTTTGCCCCTAACATTAGTGAAGATGGCGTAATAAAAATTGTGGGCGAAATAAACGAAGCACATTACCACATTGAGCGCAACTCTAACCCCAAGATCGTGATGTTTGATTTATCTTTGACAGTTGGCAAAAACATCCGATAGCAAGGTGTATAAATGCCAACATTTTTACTAGAAACTACTTTCTTTATATAGAATTTTGATATTTAATGGGATGTTCATCTTGTTCTTCGAATAAAGTGGGCGTGCCCGCAGGTTGCAGAAGCAATGGAAGTTGCCAAACCGGTTGCGGTAGTATGCTCGATGTTTACGACTGGCTCTCAAACGTATATTATGTAGATGAGTCTGTTCGCCACGAATTTGTAGAAGTTAAGTTTAAAGGCACGCGAAAAGGTTTTTATAGAAACCACGACAATATTGCCTTAGAAATTGGCGACCGTGTGGTAGTGGAAGCCCACATGGGCGGCCATGATGTGGGTATTGTTTCTCTTGTTGGCCCTTTAATAAAGGTGCAAATGAAGAAGAACAAAATTCGTGAAGACTCTAAGGAAATTAGAAAAGTTTACCGCGTAGCTTCAGAAAATGATTTGGCAAGATACCACGAAGCCAAAGACCGCGAATACGTAACCATGATGAATGCCAGAACCTACGCAATTGAGCTAGGTTTGGCTATGAAAATTAGCGATGTAGAGTACCAAGGCGATAATACCAAGGCTACTTTTTACTACACCGCTGATGGTAGAGTTGACTTTAGAGAACTTATAAAATCATTTGCGCGCAACTTTAAAGTGAAAGTAGAAATGCGCCAAATTGGGCTTAGACAAGAAGCTGGTAGATTAGGCGGCATTGGCTCTTGCGGAAGAGAACTTTGTTGCTCAACGTGGTTAACTGATTTTCAATCGGTACCTACAACAGCGGCTCGATACCAAAACTTGTTTCTAAATCCACTAAAGCTTTCGGGCCAATGTGGTAGGTTAAAATGCTGCCTCAATTATGAGCTCGATACCTATTTAGAAGCACTTGAAGAATTCCCTGAAGAAAATGTCTATTTAAAAACAGCCAAGGGAACCGCCAAAGTGGTTAAAACCGACATTCTTAAGCGTATTATGTATTTTGTGGTGGCCGACGACCCCACATCTAGACTGTTGCCAATAGATCTTGACGATGTAAAAGAGCTACTCGAAAAACAAGCTCAAGGCAAAAATGTGGTAATTGAAGACCTAGAAGAATACGCAATTGATGATACCCCAGACACTAAAGAAATTGAAATTTCGGGAGACATTATTCCTGACGATTTAGATCGTTTTGAACGCAAGCAAAAAACGAAGAAAAAGCGCAAGAAGCCTAATAACCGCAACAGAGATAATAGGCAAGGCGATAGACAGCAAAATCGCCCACAAAACGAAGGCCAAAATAGCAGTGGTAATAGACCACAGCGCCAGCCGAGAAATAATGAAGGCCAAAACGACGGTGCAAACAACCAGCAACGTCAGCCAAGAAATAATGAAGGCAATCGCAAACCTAAAGACCCTAACCAGCAAGGCGGGTCGCAGGCAAAAGGCGATGGAACAGATAACCGCAGCCAGCGAAACAAAAAACGCAAAAACAACAATCGCAATTCGCAAGGTGGAAATAACCAAGGGGGTGGAAACAATCCGGGTGGAGGAAATCAACAACGAAATAAAAACAACCGTGACGGCGGAAATAGAAACAATTCCAACCCAAATAACAACAACGGCTAATGCGATTTAAAGTATTTGCTTCAACGCTATTGGTTTTTGCTTTTTTAGTGGGTTGCGATTCTAACTTAGTTTTTGAAAAATATGCCCCCATAAATGGATCATGGCTATTTGAAGAACCAGTTTCGTTTACAGTTGACATTAATCAACCTGATGACATCTATGCCCTTTACGTAAATGTGCGTAATACCAATGATTATGAGTGGTCTAACTTATGGGTTAAGCTAACTACCATAGCACCCGATAGTTCGGTACATAATGAAAGTTATAACCTAACCTTGGCTGAACCAAATGGCCAATGGTTAGGCAAAAGCTGGGGAGGAACCATTACACACGAAAAGTTGGTGCAGGCCAATTTCAAGTTTGCAAAGCCGGGTACTTATCAGTTTATTCTTCATCATGATATGAGGATGAACCAAGTGAAAGGCATTACCCATGCCGGTATAAGGTTGGAGAAAATGGAATTTAATTCAAGTCCCGAACCGGCTCGTTAAGCCACCAGTTTACCCTCAAATGAATCGTAGCGAAGGGTTTTCCACTCAAAAGCGCCTGTTTCCACGTCAAAAATGCGGCATTTTTTTATGGGGTTCATGTATAAATGCAACGTCATAGCTCTTTCAGTGCTGTTATTTTCAATAATATGGTAACCCATTCTATCGTGCATGTAGGTCATTTCTCCACCATTTAATTGGGAAAAATTCGACTGTTGCATGCGGTTTAATTCATTAGGAGCATAACGGATTTCGGTAACTTCTCCTTCCACTCCATAAACCCAACATTCTTGCTCGGCATGGCAGTGAAGTGGCGTTTTATTGCCGGGCTCCCAGCAAAGTAAAATCAGTTCAAAATGGCTTTGTAGGGCAAGGCAGTTTCGGGTATAACGCTCGTTGTTCCAGGTAGCATAATTGGCAAATGCCTCGGCCGGAATTTCAATGCGTTTTATTAATTGGGCCGCTTGGCTTTTATTGGCCATTTTTAACTCTTCAACCAGCATTTCCACTGTTGCTATTTGCAACAACCCTTCATCCAAATTACCTCTCATAGTTGCCAAAAGTTTATAATACCTAAGCGGTTAGGCAAATTAAATTGAAAAAGCTCATATTGTTCTTCTCTAAACTATCTAGAAATTACTGAGCCCCTTTCACAATTTCGGCTACCACATTTGGGTCTAAAAGAGTTGAAATATCACCCAATTTATCTGGCTCACCTTCAGCCACTTTTCTAAGAATACGGCGCATAATCTTGCCTGAACGCGTTTTTGGCAAACCACTTACTATTTGAATTTTATCTGGCTTAGCAATGGCGCCAATTTCTTCCTTCACCGTTTCAATTATTTCGGCTGAAATAAAATCGGTATCGTCAACTGGTTTTCTAAGAATAACGTAGGCATAAATGCCTTGGCCTTTAATGTCGTGAGGGTAACCTACCACAGCAGATTCTGCCACATGAATGTTTTGATTTATGGCATTTTCAATTTCAGCGGTTCCAAATCGATGACCACTTACATTTATTACATCATCTACCCTGCCAATAATTCTGTACAAACCTTTGGCATCTCTCTTGGCACCATCTCCTGTAAAATAATAGCCATTATAATGGCTGAAATACACTTTTTTACAGCGTTCATGGTCGCCCCAAGTGGTTCTAATCATAGATGGCCATGGGAACTTCACAGCCAAATACCCTTCCTTTTCATTTTCCTGAATTTCATTTCCTTTTTCATCTAATAAAACGGGTTGAATGCCAGGAAGTGGAAAACCTGCGTGTGCAGCTTTTTGCGGGCCGTATTCACCTAAAGAAGAGATCATAATTCCGCCTGTTTCGGTTTGCCACCAGGTGTCAACAATGGGGCATTTTTCTTTGCCAATATGCACATTATACCAATTCCAAGCTTCTTCATTAATAGGCTCGCCAACCGTTCCAATTACCCTAAGCGAGTTAAGACTATATGGCAAAACATGCTCATCGCCACATGCCATTAAAGCCCTAATAGCGGTTGGCGCTGTATAAAATTGATTTACATGATGTTTATCGCATACTTGCCAAAACCTACCGGCATCTGGATAGGTAGGCACGCCTTCAAACATTAATGTGGTGGCGCCGTTTAATAGAGGTCCATAAACTATATAAGTATGGCCAGTAATCCAGCCAATATCGGCTGTGCACCAGTAGGTATCTCCTGGGTCATATTGAAATACGTTTTGAAAAGAATAGCCGGCATAAACCATGTAGCCACCGCAGGTATGCACCACCCCTTTTGGTTTTCCGGTTGAGCCCGATGTGTAAAGAATAAATAGTGGATCTTCGGCATCCATGGGTTCAGCAGGGCATTCATCGCCTACATGTTGCACTTCATCGTGATACCAAACATCTCGGCCCGCTTGCATCTCAGTATTCCAAGCGGTGCGTTCAATAACCAGCACTCGCTCTACGCATTCGCAGTCTTCAACGGCTTCGTCAACTATGTTTTTAAGCGGAATTTCTTTTGCGCCACGGTAAAGGCCATCAGCCGTAATCACCATTTTGCAAGTGGCGTCGTTAATTCTATCAGCCAGTGATTGTGCGCTAAAACCTGCAAAAACCACCGAATGAATGGCACCAATTCTGGCGGTAGCCAAAACCGCAATTGCAAGTTCAGGAATCATGGGCATATACAAACAAACCCTATCGCCTTTGCCAACGCCATTTCTTTTCAACACATTGGCAAACCTGCAAACTTGCTGATGTAAATCTTGGTAAGTAATCTTTTTAAACCGCTCTTTGGGGTCGTTTGGCTCCCATAAAATGGCAGTTTGGTTGGCCTTTGAGGCTAAATGACGGTCAATACAGTTTTCAGTAATATTCAGTTTGGCACCCTTAAACCACTCAACTTTGGGCTCGTCAAAATTCCATTCAAGCGTTTTGTCCCATTTCCTTATCCAAGAATAATTTGAAGCAATGTCTTCCCAAAAAGCTTCAGGATTTTCTACACTAAATTGATAATCTTGTTCGTATTGGGAGAACGATGAAACTCTGTATGCCATTTTACCTTTATTGAACAGATGCTAAGGTAAGAGCATAAACTTAAAGCAAAAAGATAAATTTAAATCAACGGTATTTGTCGTTTAATCCTTTGCCTTCTAGAATAATTGGAAGGCATTTTTGCAAGCGTTTTAGGCGTGTGGCTTCTTGCTTGGCCGAGCCAATGTAGTCAGCAAATTCTTTTCGCTTACCTGGGGTTAAAGCCTTAAATGCACCAGACAATTCATTGTTATTTTCCAATGCCGTTTGTAACTCAATAGGCATAGCCACTTTTTTTGGCTCTGCCTTTATTTCTAAGCCTTCTTTTTGGTTGAGAATGGCTTCGTTTACATACTGAATAATGGCCGACTTATTAATTTGATCAGCATGAGTAAACCGCCATTGGCGCAGGCCTTTGGTAGTTCCTTCTTGCGCGTTTACCAATACCCTAAGTGGGTCTTTTAAAAATACACCCTGGTGAAACCACAGGGCAAAATGCTCTTTAAAACCCGCTATACCTACCACGTTTTTGTTGTTAACCGTATAATGTGGTATGCCCCATTTCAACGTTTCAACCATTTCTGTTTCAACCAGAATATTTCTAAGCGTACTTAGTTCTTTCTCCCATATGGGATGTTTTAAAGAATCTTGAATGGTTTTTGGCATTTTCATAGCTATCAAAAGTAATTAAAGCCTGCTTGGTTGCCTATTTTCGAATGGTTTAGAATGGAATACCAACCCAATATTTACTTAACTAACCAAACCGACACTTATAGATATGCCTTGGGAATGGAAGGCAAAAAAATGCTGGCAGTTATGGGCTTAAACCCTAGCAAAGCCAACCTGCATAAACCTGATACTACTTTGCGAAAAGTATTAGGTTTTGCCGAGCGAAACGGGTACAACGGATTTATTATGTTAAACATTTGCGCCAAGCGTGAGACTTTTCCTAATAATTTACCAAAGCATTTAAACCAGTCGCTACATCAAAAAAATCTGAACACCATTAAAACGGTTTTAGCCAAACATGCAGTGAAAGAAATTTGGGCAGCCTGGGGTAACATTATTGAAGTTAGGCCGTATTTAAAACAAGCATTAAACGATATTTTTCAAATGACTTACACAAGCACCGAATGTAACTGGATTCAACTAGGAGAACTCACCAAAGGTGGCCATCCGAGGCATCCATCTCGCGCTGGTTATGAATTATCGTTTTTAGAATTCAATATCGAAAACTACTTAAAATGAAAACTTATAGATCTAAGAAAAGCCTGTGGGTTGGGCTAGTGATTATTGGATCTGTAACCCTTTTAGTTGGGCTTTTTATAGCCGACATGGTTGGTTATATCGAAAAAGGTCCCATTTTGATTCATGTATTCGACTTATTGGTGGCATTGTTTCTAATTTGGCTTTGGGTTGATACCAAATACGTAATTTCTGGCTACGAACTAATTTACAACAGCGGCCCTTTAAAAGGCAAAATTGATATTAAAAACATAAAGAAAATTGAATACAATAAATATTTATGGAGCGGAATGCGGCCAGCACTTTCTACCAAAGGAATGGTGGTTTACTATAATAAATTCGATGAAATATTTCTTTCTCCCTTAGATAGAGAAAATTTTGTTGAAACCCTGTTGCAATTAAACCCTGAAATTGAGATTATAAAAACCTAATTTTTGGCCACCAATGTGGTTGCTATTCCATTTTCGGTTTGCACCTTAAGTATATAAACGCCTTTTGGGAGCTCGGCCAGATTTGCAACACCCTTCTCTCCTTTTAAATTAATATGGCAATTCATCAACTTTAAATTACTTGAGTAAACGCTCACATTTTCTATTTTGCTTTGTGCTGTTATTTGCACAAAGCCTTCGCTTGGATTTGGAAAGACCGCAATTTGTTCATTAGGTTGAACAACAGCGCCAACTTCAACATATTTACAGGCTGATGTATCCCAACAATTTTCACGAGAAAGTGCTAAGGCATAATTACCGCTTTCTGTTGCCACGTATTGCTGCGTTGTGGCTCCTGAAATTGTGCTATAACTAGTTCCTGAACAGGTTAACCACTGATAAGTAAATTGGCCACCAACTGAATCAGCTGTAAGGGTTTTGCCATTAACTGAAAATGACGATGTATTGGCCTTTAGTGTAAAATTGATGGTAATTATTGAATCGCAACCACTTTTGGTTTGCAGTGTGTCATAATAAATGCCTGTTGCAGTTAATTCAAACTTTCCACTTGGCGATTTTATTTGAGAACACTCACTAAGACTAATGGAATTTTGAGCCGAATAATTAACGTTTACATCGATGTCTATAATAGAATCGCAACCATTGGCATTTGTTAGTGTATCTGAAATTTTTCCTGAACCTTTAAGAACCCTTCCAGCCGGTGAAACAAAAGAATCGCAGACAGTTACTACATATTGTGTGTCTGTTGGCTCTAGAATTTCGAGCTCAATGGTTATAACAGAGTCGCAACCGCTGCCATTTATTATGGTGTCTTGGTATGTGCCTGAAGAATAGAAAGTATCACGGCCGCTAAAGCTCACAAATTGTTGGCAGGACCTAGTTTTTAGGGTGCTAAAACTTGACTTATTAATGGTTACAACTGATGTTATTACAGAATCGCAACCATTTGAAGATTGCATGGAGTCAATATAAATTCCGCTTTGGGTGTAGGTGATTCCTAATGGAGAAACAAACGAATCGCAAACGGTTAATGTATCAAAATAATCGCCGGTGTTATTGATGGTTATGTTCCAAGTAAAAACTGAATCGCAACCTTCAACTGTCTTCAACGAATCATAATAAACTCCAGATTTTAAAACCAATTGGTTAGACAAAGGTGTTCTAAAACTATCACATGTTTCTATTATGCTTACCGAGTCAAAAGTGTTTAGAACAATGAGATTAATAGTAATTACTGAGTCGCAACTGGCAGAGTTTAATATCGTGTCAATATAGGTACCTGAAACGGTATAAATATGCTTTCCGCTAAACGAAGTAAAAGGCCCACAATGCGTTGTATCAAGAGTTGAATCGGTACTCAAAATGCTTACCTTCATGGTTACCAGACTGTCGCAACCCAAAATGTTTGAAAATGTATCGATATATGTGCCCGACTTTCTAAACACCTTGCCTTGCGGACTAACAAACGAATCGCAAACGTTGGCAATGATGGTAGTATCTGACTTGAGCAGGGTTAGGTTGGTAATAAAAACAGAGTCGCATCCGTCTTTTGAGTAAATGCTATCTATATACCTACCTGTTTGGTGATAGAATTTTCCCCTTCTTGAAAAGTATGGCCCGCACACGGTAACTGTCATACTATCTGAAGGAGCGGTACATATTATTTTATCAGCAAGCTTAAGAATAAACATATCGTCTAAACCGCCAGCATTCTCTATTTCTTCTCTTTCAGGGCTAGGGTTAAAATCGGCTGATGCCCTAAAATCGCCACCTAAATATACCGCATTGGCATATTGGCTTAATGCCCTTCCGTAACCTTGCCCTTTTACTTGCCGAGCTGCTTTAAACCTACCAAGTGTATCATAAACTACTAAAAAAATATCGTTAGGAAATTGGGCTATTAATGTAGAATCTGAACTACTTGGGTCAAAGTCAACACTTCCGCCAAAACCGCCGGCTACATACACACGGTTATTTATTACGTGCACTGCGTGGGCTTGGTCAACATTATTATTTCCAGCACCAAAACTATTAACCCATTTAAAGTTACCGGCCGAGTCTAATTTCACTACAAAACCATCGTCAGCACCAGCTGATTTGCGATTAACCGTAGCAGATCCTGGATCAAAATCGGTAGTGTTTTGGAATGCGCCTGATATATAGATCTGTTCTTTTGAACCTAGCATAATATCGAATGCGGCATTGCTACCATTGCTCGGAAAAAAATGAGACCATACGTAGTTTCCCAGCGAATCGTACTTGGCTATGTAAACGTTTTGCTGGCCAGCAGTGGTAAGATTTGATGTGTTTGACGATGGGTCAAAATCTGCCGTTTTGGTAAAGTTACCAGTTAGGTAAATGTGGTCGTCTTGGCCAATGGCAATTCCTTCGCCCGTAATATTATCGGTTCCAGAAATGATATTGGCAAAGAGCAATTTGCCATTTGCCGAATATGTTGCAAAAAATGCATCAAGCGATAATGCGGTTAAGAAGTGGGTTCCCGAAC
>JAGQWA010000520.1 GCA_020437725.1 Bacteroidota bacterium
ACCATACGGATGGTAAGGGAACATTTCTTTTGAGAACTCTTCATACACTTTCAAAAAGAAGTTGTCTGAACGCATGTTTTTTTCTTCGTAAACCACTTCTAGTTCAGCTTGAAACGACCTAAATACTGGCTTTTTAAACCTATGAGCATAAAGATCTAACCAGCGTTCAATTTGGTTACCTGGAAAAGCATTAAAATAAACCGTCATGTCCATTGCCGTAAATGCGTTCATTCCAGTTCCACCCATCATTTTCACCACTTTATCGAACTCGTTTGGAATTGCATATTCGTTCGCAGCTACAGACAATCGGTTAATCGTTTTTTGAATTCTGGTTCGTTCTTCTTCATCATCTGTACTTCTCAGTTTGTCGTACATAATAAAGATGCTGTCTATGTATACCTTTTCTTTTTCCCAATTGGTTGTTCCAAGAGTTTCGGTTCCTTTAAACAGCATATGCTCTTGGTAGTGTGCCAAGCCAGTTGCGTCAGCTGGGTCGTTTTTTGATCCTGCTTTTACGGCAACGGCTCCAAAAACCTGCGGCATGGTGTGGTCTTCGTTAAGAATTACTGTTAGGCCATTTTTTAGTGTATATCGCTCTATTTGGGCGTGTACCGAACTAATACAAAGTAGAAGAACTAAAGAAAAAACAAATCTCATGAGATGGTTTGGAAATAATGGACTGCAAGTCTAAGACGTTTTGCCCTTTCTAGAGTGCTAATTTGGTTAAATAGCAAACCAACACCGGGGCATTTTATTTGCCAGAATTGAATATTTGCCAACTTAAAAATTGAATGCACCTCAATAATGGACGCTAAGCTCAATATCCGCCACGCCAATATCTACGACGCCGAAGGCATAAATAATTGCACACTGAGAAATCTGGCAGAGAGCGATTATTTGCTCACTAGTCCATCAGAATTTCATCCAAGCGTAAGTGACACTGAAAATTGGATTCAATTTCATATTGACAAACCCAACAGCTCTATAATGATTGCTTCGCATGATAACCAAGTAATTGCCGTACAAAACATTACAGGCAAACAAACCAAAAAGGTAAATCATACTGCCGATTTTGGATTGGCCATTTTGCCAGAATACCGTGGCCAAGGAGTCGGTAAAAAAATGGTTGAATTCGCCATTAGTTGGGCAAAAGAGAACAATAACCTTAAAATGCTAACTCTAGAAGTGTTTTCTGCCAATAAGCCTGCATTTCATCTATATAAAAGCTTTGGGTTTGAGCAATATGGCTTTTTACCCAAAGCTTTTTTTCAAGATGGTAAGTACTTAGATAATGTGCTTATGAAATTGGAAGTCTGAGCCTAGTCAACCAAGGTTATTGCCTTGCCTTTTTTACCTGCTCTACCAGTTCTACCAATTCTATGAATATAGGTTTCAAAATCGTTTGGAACTTGATAGTTAATTACCAACGAAATATCATCAACGTCTATTCCACGAGCAGCAACATCTGTTGCTACCAAAACATCAATTCTTCCGCGTTTAAACTTGTCTAAGGCTTTTTGCCTAAAATTCTGAGACTTATCGCCGTGAATTTGATCGGCCTTTACACCTTCTTGTAGCAGTTGAACACAAAGTCTATCAACACCACGCTTGGTTTCAGCAAACACCAAAACTTTTTCATGCTCAGGGTTTTGCACCAATTCTAAAAGCGACTGAAACTTGCCTTTTCCGTGGTCAGTTCTTATAATTTCTTGTTCAATATGATCGCCTGTTGATGTACCGCTACTAACTTTAATTTCTACTGGCTCATGCAACAGTTCGTCAATTAAAGGCTGTTGCTTTTTATCTAGGGTTGCACTAAACAATAATGTTTGCGATCTGCTTACCATAGATTGGGTAATTCTCTCAACATCAGGCGCAAATCCCATATCTAGCATTCTATCAAACTCATCGAGAATAAGTGTATTAATTGTTTCTAGAACCAAAACTTCTCTTTTATACAAGTCTAATAGCCTACCTGGTGTGCCTACAATTAATTGAACTGGCCTTCGCAATTTTTTGTAATCAGCTCCAACATTTGTTCCACCAATAAAAGTGGCACTAAAAAGTTTTAAGCCCCGCGTAAAGTTTCTAAACTCTTGCTCTACTTGCAGTGCTAACTCTCTTGTTGGCACAACCACCAATGCTTGACTATTTGGACCGTTCTTTAACCAATTATCAATTATTGGAATTAAAAAAGCACCTGTTTTACCAGTTCCAGTTTGTGCAATTCCCAATACATCACGTTTTTGCTGCAGGGCTTCAAGAGTTGCATCTTGAATGTGAGTTGGGTTAGTAAAT
>JAGQWA010000521.1 GCA_020437725.1 Bacteroidota bacterium
AAGAAGGCGAGAAATACGAACTCTACAAAGACCTTTACAAAGAAGATGCAGAGCGAAAAAGGCTAATCAAACAATTTAAGCGAAGAATTACAGAAGAAGAACAAAAGTTGGGCAACAACCTGAAAGTGTTTATTGTCTGCAATATGCTTTTGACAGGCTTTGATGCACCCATTGAGCAAACAATGTATTTGGATAGCCCATTGCGAGACCACAACCTTTTGCAAGCCGTAGCACGCACCAACCGACCTTATGATGATAAAGTAACCAAACTTTCCAAAGAGTTTGGACGCATAGTGGATTATGTGGGCGTTTTTCAGAACTACAAGGAAGCATTGAACTACGACCCCGAAGACATTGGCGAGTTTGAAGATGTAGAAAGTTTGGTAAAAACCTTCCCGAAAGTTTTGGAAGAAGCATTCAAACCTTTTTCAGAAATTGAATTGGAAGACAGCTACGAATGCACAATGGCAATCGTAAGAAAGCTATCGGAAATAGACCACGGAAAATTTGAGAATGAATTTAGAGAAGTCGTTCAACTTTGGGAATCTATTTCACCGCACCCCGCACTTCGGGAATCAAGAACAAAATACTTGTGGTTGAATGAGATTTACGAAATCTATTTGGAAGAATTCAAACGAGTGGATTTTGATGCAGAAATCTATGCGGCCAAAACAAGAAAGCTGATTCAAGAAAGTGCCAAACTGCTCAACTTCAAAGGACATTTACCTGAAATTTCCATTGATTCAGATTATCTGAACAAGCTTAAAGAAATCAAACTCGACCCTTCTGACAAAGCTGAGAAAATCATAAGAGATATTGAAACAGTAATCCGTCAAAACGAAGTAAACAGTGCCATTTATGTGGAGTTCCAAAACCGTTTGGATGAATTGATAAAACAGAAACAAGAAGAAAGTTTGGCGATAGAAGAAATCCTAAATCAATTAGGTTCGCTTTACACTGAATTGGACGAAGTGGCTTCATTACCCACAAGAATGGGCTTTCCCGACAAAGGCAGTTTTGAGTTTTATACCATAATCAAAAACGCTTCTTCCGAGTCGTTCAATGAAGAATTGGTAAGAGAATTTTCGTTTGAAGCAGCCGAAAAAATCAAAGCCAAGATTTACAACGGTTGGCAAGAAGTACCCAGAGAATTTGACCGATTGAAATATGAAATTTTGCTCTTGTCAGTAAATCCAAAATTTGAAGAATTGAAGATTGACAGCAACGAAGAATTGATGGAACACATAATGAAAGCCGTTTTACAAAATTATAAGCTGAATTAATGGAGTTGCCTGATAACTACATATTAATCCGCAAGGAAGTAAAACACGCCCGCCTTCGAGTAAGTGAAGATGGAAAGGTGCGAATTATTGCACCACCAACTTTTTCAGAAGACGACATTTCGGCAATGCTCAAAAAGAAAGCAAAATGGATTGACAGCAATTTGAAATACTTCAAGGGTATGTCAACCATTGAATTACAGCGAAATCAATTGCTGCTATTCGGCAATCGGTACAGCTATTTTTACGACACCACCTATGCTCAAAAAGTTGTGGTTGATCACGAACACAAAACCATTACTTCGCAAAAGGACTTATTAGACCCAAAAACGCAAGAAAAATGGTACAGAAGAGTTGCTAAGAAACACCTGACCAAGCGGACAAAGGAATTATCAGCGAAAATGAAATTGCCGTTTAACAAGCTTTTCATTCGAGAATCGAAAACCAAGTGGGGCAATTGTTCCAAAGAGAAAAACATTTCGCTGAATTGGAAACTGATAAAAGCACCAGACTATGTAATTGACTACATAATCATTCACGAACTGCTTCATACAGTGGTAATGAGTCATACACATAAGTTTTGGACATTGCTAAAATCCTATTATCCCGATTACAAAGAATCAATAAAATGGTTAGAGAAATATGGAAATAGTTTATAGCCAACGCAACAGCCACACACATTGCCAAGCCGCCCAAGCCCATGCTAAAACCCAAGCTTGGCAAAGAGTGTGTCTGTCCCAACGCACCACCAGAACGACAGACAAAGCAATGGATGAAAAAGAACACCGAAGCGATAACAAGGTATTGCCAAAAGCGGGGCTGAACAGCTTCGATTGAACATTTGTGCAAGGTTCAACTTTTGTTCTTCTATTGAACTTTAGTGCTAAGAATCCCCGCCTTCGGCAATACCCGAAACGTTGGCTGCAATATCCACAACCGTGAAAACAATTAAACTGACATTCCTATTCATTCTTTCGTTGATTAAACCAGTTGCTTGTGTTAGTCAAAATTGGCTTCC
>JAGQWA010000522.1 GCA_020437725.1 Bacteroidota bacterium
TAGGCGTTGGGCTGTATAAGTTTGGAAAAGTGTTTCAGCACTTTTACTTATTTGCATATACTTGTTGAAACCCATTACATTTTCAATGTTCTCACGGATTACTCTGTTTAGTTGGTCTTCTTTCAAAAGATTACCTGCTTCCATTGCATCGAACAAAAAGTAACGGCTCAATTCCTGGGGCAAATTGGCTTTGATAATTTTATTGACCTGTGCCTCTTGCTCCGCTCGTTGGGCTGGTGGCGTGGCAGTGCCATACATAAATATGGTTCCGTTCATATTCAGTTTTACACTTTCTACGGGATTGCCCGATGGATTGAGCAAATATGTTCGGGTTAAAACATATTGTTGTTCTTCATTTAATACCTTTCCTGTAAAGTGAAGTTCCAACATTATTTTTTCGTCCTCTTTACCTATGGCTCCTGCGTTCAGCAATTCTTTAAACTGCCTTGCATTGTGTATTTGCAAACCATACAAAGCACCATAAATGGATTCAAACAAGGTGGTTTTACCACCACCATTGGCACCACCAATAAGAATAATGGGTTTGTCTTGCTCAACCGCTATATCTAAATCAAGATTGAGATAGGTCTTGAAGTTTTTGGCTTTTATTTTCTTTATCAGCATAGTCGGTTATTTTATTTTAGACAAGGCTTTTTCAATGATTTTCTCCAATGCTTTTTCGTCCACATCCTGATTGCGGATTTTGCGTTCGTGAAATTCTTTGAGTAGTTCTTCTTTTACCCATTCAAATTCCAATTGATGTTCGGTGCATAGCACTGAAATCAAGTCCATATCTTCCTTGCGGATGCCATAATGGACAAATGTGGTATCTAATCCTTTTTTAGCCATAATCTTTTAATTTGCATTTATAGTTGCAGGGTTGAAAAATTCCCAACCTGTTAAATCTCTCTCGTTCTCTATTCGGTTTCTGCAATATCTCCAACTGCCTTGTTGTTGAATGATGATGCTTCCTACCGCCTTTTTCCCTTTGCTATTCAACCCTTCAATATATTCAATCAATGCGTTGTGCTTCAATACATTTTCAGGGTCACTTTCAATGGTTTTGGGGTCAAAAAGTCCAAGGGTTCCGTTTTTGAATTGAATTACCAAATCCACATAAAACAAAGATTGAGTGCCGTCTCGCTTTACATACGGAATGGCAAAATCTTCTTTGTTGCTACTGCCGTTTTTATACCACCATTGTATGTGTTCGTTTTCGTTTTCAATAAGCAAGTCAATAAAACGATGTTCGTTTGCACTGTCGAATAATTGGTTGGCACCACGATTTCGGGCATACAAAGGGTTTAAGGCGTGCGCTTCGGCTTCATACGGTTCGTAACTGTCGTTGAAGATTTTGAATTCAGGAACATCCCAAGGTTGTTCATATTCTTTTACCGTGGTTGTTTTGCTCGATGCTTTGGCTGCCATTATCTGAGCATAAATTTCTCTTGCCAAATTGTATAAGTCATCAAAACGGGGTTGGTTGTACAAAACAATCTTGTATACATCGGCACCAAACATTCCCAAGTATTCTTCAAATAATAATTGGGTGTGGTATTTAATACGTTCCCAACTCGCATCTTTTTGATAGTCGCCACAACTTGCCAAGCAATAACGATTGAACAATTGCTCCAACTGATAAGCGGTTTTAGCGAAGCGTTCAACGTGGTCGGCTCGGGTGCCACCTACTTGGGTAACATCAATATTTACATCGGCTGGTATGCCAATTTCAATCTCTGCCACATCCATAATTACCCCTGCTTGTTGCATTGCAGTTTTGTTGGTGTGATAAAATGACTCTCCACCTTCTGAACCAATTTTGATGCTGAACAACTGCTCGGCTGCTCTGAATAGGGCTTCTCTAAAGTGCAAGCCAATACGATTACGGTTGATTTCTTTCTGAATGTAGTATGATTTTAAAGCCACCGCCTGATAAATCTCGTTGTTTCGATTGGCTCTGTTCTCCGTAATGTAGTCGGCTTCTTCGGGTAATATGGTGATTAAATCTTTGTTCAAATTGGTATATACATAACCATAGTTTAACGCTTCGTTGGCATAATGTTTTTGTTCGGGCATACGCAAAATTCTTCCCATCGTTTGCACGGTGAAGCGTTCGTTTCTCATTTCACGGTAAATGAGTAAAACCGATGCTCTCGGACAATCCCAACCTAAAGCAATGGCTTGTTTGAACAAAAGCACTTCCACCATATTATCGGGCTTGGATATGTCTTCCAAATTGGATTTTTCGCCACTGAGCCACACTGCCAATT
>JAGQWA010000523.1 GCA_020437725.1 Bacteroidota bacterium
ATAAGCGTAGTGCAACCAAAATATAATGACAATGAACTTGTTACGCTTTTTACAACCACAAATGGCACCCCAGCTAATGGTTGTGATCTAAGCCAAGAAAATGGATTTTTCGGCCATCATTTTCTGCTTAAAACGCTTTATAAAAACAATAAATACCCCATTGTACCTACGGGTACGCAAGGCAATATTGTGGCAGGATATGTTGAAAACAATGGCTTGTTAACCTTTGCATTAGTAACTGGTTCAGAAACCAATAAATCTCTTGTTTTATATAAAAGCTTAGAAGGCCTGGAAAACGTAGATTATGAATACGCTTACAAAGGCCCTGCCCATATTGCAATTGCAAAACACAATTTGAGTGTTCCTAACATTTCAAGTGGCGATGAAACTACAGGTTTAACTCAATCTTTATTTATTAGAAAAAACAACCAACTTTATATAATGCTTGGGTTTACAAATGGCACTTCAAAATGTATTGAAGTAAATCGCAACAATTACACGCTAAAAGTTAATCAAAACCTTCAATATCCTGCCGCAGCAACTTCAGAGAATTGGCTTGGCATGAGCACCCAAAATGTTGGTACGTTTTACACTTATAACAGCAGCAATTTGGTTGTAAACAAATACAGCGGCAATGGTTCATCAACCATTTCACTGCCCAATTTTAAAACCTTTACAACCCAGCAAGGTGGAATTATTGGCGTTACCTATTCAAACAACAGTTTGTATTTGTTGATTTATAATGATTATAACATTTATGTTTACACAAAAGATTTATAAGGCATGTAACATGAAAAAGCTTGGTTCTATTTTCTTTTTTACATTCTCGCTTTCATTAGCATATGCACAGAACTTTAATTCAAATTTTGCTTGGCGATGGTCGGTTTTAAATTACACGTGTCCCGAAACAGTTATCAATTATCCCGCAGAAGTTGATAATAGTAATGGCCCAAAATGTATAGAAACAGACGGCAGGGGCAATGTGTACTTACTTGGTATAATGGATGTGCCATTGGGTTATGATTATACCTTAGGTGCAAATACTACCAACGCTACAACTTATTCACAGTTTAACCCCTTTGTTTCAAATGCCCGCACATCGCTTTATTTTATGAAAATAGATAAAAATGGAGAATTAGCTTGGAGTAAAGATATTGTAACAGCGGGCATTTGGGAAGGCTCATCACTCTCACTTTATATAGATACCTTTTCTTCAATAGCCCACATTTTAGTGCCACATACCGGATTTGAAATAATTGTGAATGAAGATAGCATACAAACAAAAGGCAGCCCCACGCTAATGTCGTTTAATTTAAACGGCAAATTGGTTGATACAACTTGGGGTATAAGCAACATAATTCCTGGCGATGCAGGTTCATTTCTATACACAAAACCAGGGCCTTGGCCTCAACAATTTACTGTAGTTAAACGCACTATGACTTCAGAAAGTGAACTAAAGGTATTTAACTATACTGTACCAAACCTTGCATATAACGTCTATCTAAACAACTATTGGTCAATTAATTTCCCGAGTAACTCAATAGATATATACAACACCAACCTTGAGCTGCAAAAACGAGTACAAATAAGCGGTGAAACTCCTAGCTTGTTAGGGATTGATTATAATGTAGCATTTAGCCCAAACGGAAGCTTTGCCATTACTTATTACAATGAAAATGACTATGCCAATTGGATGCTGTATTTTGATTCGAACTTTGATTGCAAATGGTATAGAAAAGCAGGTAAAATTGCCGCTTTCGATTCAAAAGGAAACCCATGGTCTTACTACCCAAGGGTGGGGCCATCAGCAGGTTTGGTTGATGGAAAAAACATTTTTCCATACAATGCAGAATCATGTGCTGCCATAAAACTAAATGCTGAAACTGGAGAATTTACGGGTGATTTTATAGCTCCCACCTATACAAGCCACAGTAATGGTTCTAATAATTTTTCAATTGACAATAAAGATCGTTTTTACATGGCTGGTACCTTTTGGTATGAAATTGAGTTTGGCAAGCAAGAGTTAAGTCATACTTGTGAGAACTAGTCATTTGGCAAAACTCAATTTGCGGCTATGGCAAGTTCTGGCTGGGCATCACATAGATTAAGTAGCAATAGCAGAACGTCAGTTTCACATTCAGACATTGCACTTTACCCAATTCCCTTTTTTGATTTTTTACATATAAACTCCACTCATAATTTAAACGAAATACGCATTACCAATCTAAATGGAAAAGAAGTTTTCCATTCGGTTTTGGCGGCTAAAAC
>JAGQWA010000524.1 GCA_020437725.1 Bacteroidota bacterium
CCTTCTTCTGATTCGCCACCGCTGTAAAGACCGAGGCCTATCAACAAATCGTCATAGCCATCGCCGTTCACGTCGCCGGCAGCTGCCACAGACTTGCCCATTAATCCGCTTTCGTTATCACCTTCCGTTTGAACTTGTAAAAAATCCTTACAAGTTGCCACTTCTTCTAATTCGCCACTTTCAAAAATGTTTTTTATGTGAATGGTAATGTTTTGTGGTGTGGTGCCAAAAAGCAAACCCATGGCCTTTTGTGTTAGCCAAATGGTTTCGTCTTGTAACAAAACATTTAATTTAACATCTCCATCAGGTGTGGAGTACAAAATAAAGTTGTTTTGTTTTGGCACTAAATCGCTCATCTCTTTTATTCTTAATTCGGGATTGATGATTTTTGATTGAGTCGGTTCTTGACTGTTTTTACAGATGCTACAAAAATTGATACCAACTCGTTAGCTTCCTTTTTTAGATTGCCGATTTCTGAACGCTGATCTATGATTGTTGATTTTGCATGTTTTGAATCATCATTCCGAAATCTTAAACCATCAATCACTCCTGATTCTTCAATCATTTCAAGCCAAAACAATGTTTCATCTGCTTCTTCAATTACAATACCCATTTTAGCAATAAATTCTTTGTCACTTCTTGCCCTACAAACCGCCCTATAATTTGCCGCTACAGATGTTGAAGAACGCACAATTTGATCCGTAAAAGTCCAACCGACTCTGTTATTTGGCAGGTATTCCGCTAACTTAATAATTGCAAGAGCGAGTTGTTTGGTTCTATTTTGCAACTGTTCTTTCATAGTCTTAATTCCAAAATCAACAATCTAAAATCTGGTTATATCTCGTGGTATTTTCTTGAAAATGATGTTCTTCTTCACCATAAAATCCTTTGGTAATAAGCAATTGTCAGCATAAATAATGTATTGCTCGCCTTTGGTTTTTATAAGTTCTAAAGCATCGAAGTCTAAGGTGGTGAGCTTTTCTTTTTCATAGATAAAATAGTAAACTGTTCCTTCCTTCTCTCCTAAGAAATATTGATGGTTGTTGATTGCTGATTTAGGATTAGTGATTGTTAATTGCTGATTGTCTAATCCTAAATCAGCAATCTGAAATCCACAATCATAAATAGAGGTGCGAGTTTCCGAAAACCAAATGTATTCTCTGATTTTTTGCAAGCCGATTTCTTCATTTAGGTTTTCGTTTTCGTCAAAGAGAGGTTGGCCAATTTCAAAGTAGTCAAAGGAACCGCCCAAACCTTCAACATGTTTTTTTCCTTTGCCATATCCGCTGATTACTTTTCTAACTCTTTTCGTGGTAACATCTTCACAAACATTTACCACATTCCCCTTTTTATCATATTCATCACATTGAATTAGAATGAACCTTCTATTGCCTTCATCTTGGCTATTAAGTTTCAATGTAGCGTGTGCTGATGTTCCTGACCCTGCAAATGAATCTAAGATGATTGAATCGTCATCTGAAAACCAATCGACAATTTCTGTTGCTAATAAATGAGGCTTTGGGTTCTCTAATTTTATCCCAATTTGTTTTTGAAAAGTCTCATCACTACCTCCAAAGCCAATATAAGAACTTATGCTTTCAAACATGTTTTCTTTTAGTAGGTATTTTCTTCTTGGTTGAGTAGTCTCATCAATTCCAAAGACAATCCTATCAGCTTTTAAAATTTCATCCATACTTGAATCGGGGAATCGCCAACCTTTTCCTGGGACTGGACATTCTTTTTTTGTAACAGGATGTAATAATGGTCTATGGGAACGTGTTTCTGGTTTATCTGGTGCAGCCATTGAAACTGTTTGAAAAACTTCACCATTTTCGTCAATAAATTTGTAGGCCTTTTCTCCACCACTAAAGTCTTGACCACCTATCCATTGGGCAAATTCTGCGTTGACAGTTTCTAAATCGTAATTGAATTTGTATTCGTCAAAAAGTGATATGTCAAGCTTGTACTTCTTGCAGATTTGCAAAATGTCTTCGGGATAGGATTCCTTGCCAATTTTGGCGAAGACTTTTTTAGCAAATTCAAGAATTTTCTTTGCATTCTTCTTTTTTCGTTTTATTGCATTGTTTAGAAAATCTGAGTTTTTGCTGAAGACAATAATACTTTCGTGTTGATATGAAATTCTATTTGCCAGTCCTTTAGGGTTTTTCTTATCCCAAATGATTGTTCCTAAGTTGTTTTTCTTGCCAAAAATCTCTTCATAAATGATGATAAGGTTGTGATATTCATTCTCATCAATA
>JAGQWA010000525.1 GCA_020437725.1 Bacteroidota bacterium
CTGCGCATTATGGCCGCCTTTGCAGGCGATGAATCCATGATCGAGGCATTCAAGAATGGGCGTGATATCCATGCCACTACGGCCAGCCGTATTTTCAAGGTGCCGTTGGAGGAAGTAACCAGTGAAATGCGTGGCAAAGCCAAATCGGCCAACTTCGGCATTATCTATGGCATTTCGGCCTTTGGGCTGTCCCAAAACATGAACATACCGCGCAGGGAGGCGGCCGATATCATTGAAAGCTATTTTACGGAGTTCCCGGCAGTAAAAGCCTATATGGACAGGGTAATCAACGAGGCGCGCGAGAATGGATATGTTTCAACCGTGCTGGGACGCAAGCGTTACTTGCGCGATATTAACTCGCGCAATTCCACCATGCGCGGCTATGCGGAGCGCAACGCCATTAATGCGCCTATTCAGGGTACGGCTGCCGACATTATCAAAGTAGCCATGATCCACATCCATGAATGGATGATGCAGGAAAAGGTGAAATCCAAAATGATTATGCAGGTGCATGACGAATTGGTGTTTGATGTGCCCAAGGATGAAGTGGACCTCATGAAAAAGAAGATTGAAGAGCTTATGAAAAATGCCCTGCCTTTAGAAGTGCCTATGGAAGTAGGTATTGGTGTTGGTAAGAATTGGCTGGAGGCGCATTAAATATTTTTAGAAATCATACATAGAAATTATTATTCTGATGAATACAAATCATTTTTCAAAAGTAATGGCAGCTAAAACTGATGATGAACTTCAGTCTGTAATAAATGATAAAAAAACTTTTGTTCAAGAGGCTCGTCAAGCAGCTGCTTGGGAGCTTGAGAGAAGAGGTATAGGATATGAAATGAGTTTTGAAGATGAGTTAGACCCAAACTCAAACAAAAAAATTGAACAGCATGAGTCTCCTTTTCAATTTAATAAAGACAGGAAATTTGTAACCAATGACTCTGATGCACCAGTACTTTATACTAAAAGAGCTATTACAATGTTTTCTGTATTATTTTCAACACTTTTTGGTTCGGTGTTATTAATGTCAAACCTTAAAGCTATTGGCAATAAGAATGGAAGGATTTGGGTACTGGTTTTTGGGATAGTATATACTGTTTTTATCGTAGTTGTAGCCAATCAATTTAAAACAATTATGAATTTGGCTTTACTATTAAATTTTGGTGGAGCATTTATTCTCACGGAAGTGTTTTGGAATAGAGAAATTGGTAGAGAGCAAAAACATCAGAGTAAGAAGATTTGGAAACCTTTAATAATTTCAGTACTTATAAGTATACCTTTTATATTGGCTATAATATATGGGGAATAAAAATCATGTAATCAAATGGTCTTAGTATTTCTACTGCCTGTCTAAGTTTTGTAGTCTTACTCCCATATGACATCCCCCTAGCCCCCTTCGAAGGGGGATTAAAATGTCCCCTTGAGGGGACTTATAGGGGTGTAGTTTAACTATTATATATCCCCAACCTCATCCAAGTACCTTTCCAACTTCTCAACATTCTGTTTCATTCCTTCATCCGCTTTGTGTGCTTTCACTACGGTTTCAAGCATTTCAGCCGAATCAAATAAACCGGACCATTCCATGCAGGTTTCTTCACCTTTTTCTTCGAAAACAACAGTGGTGATGAAATGTGGGTTGAAGTGTTCAAATACAATTTTCTTGAGAGGAACAATCTCCTTAAAAATACTTCGGTTAGGGTAGTTGGTGCCATCAGGCCCATGCATGGTTAGCAGCCACTCTCCCCCTTCTTTAAAGTCCATTTTTTTAATGGTGTTGGTGAAACCGTTGGGCCCCCACCAGTTGACAATATGTTCGGGCTCTGTCCATACCTTCCAAACAAGTTCAATAGGAGCTTTTAAGGTTCGGGTAATGCGTAATTCCCTGTTTTCGATATTTTCCATTGGTTATCTTTAGTTTTTTTGAATTTCTTTCAGGTATCTGTCAAGGTTGTCAAACCGGTCTTCCCAGATTTGCCTTAGCTGGTCCAGCCATACATCCACTTCATTCATTTTCTTAATGTTCAGCTTGTAATAGATTTCCCTCCCCTGGGGTTCCGCCTCTACCAGCCCGCATTCGGTTAGTATTTGAATATGCTTGGAAATGGTAGAACGAGCTCCATCAAAATGATTGGCAATGGCACCTGCCGTTATAGTTTGAGAAGCCAATAAAAGAAGAATAGCTCGTCTGGAGGGGTCTGCAATAGCCTGAAAAATGTCTCTGCGCAGTTTCATTATGTCGTCATTTAACGACAATTA
>JAGQWA010000526.1 GCA_020437725.1 Bacteroidota bacterium
TGTCAAAGGCTTTTGCAATTTCCCAAGGCAAGCCTTTTTCTTTTTGATTTTGTTGAAGGTCTCGTGCGGTAAAATCTATACCCAATGAAATTTGATCAAAATAGTTACTAGCAAACTTTGTCTGAATGTGGCGGCCGTGTTTAGAAATTCTTATTACCAATTCAATTTCGTGATGAATATTATTAGAAAAATCGGGATGATAAAATGGTTGATTGTTTTTTAGTAAAGCCGTATCTGGCTTTAAAAAAATAACAGGAGTGGTAGGAACATCATTATTGAGTTCGGCGGCATGTTGGGCGTAATTTCTGCCCACACATATAATTTTCATAAATACTACTTATTTAACGAGTTAACCAACTCTTCATATTTACCCCAAACAAAATCAAGCAACTCCTTAACATATTCAGATGAGAAATTAAATTCAATTCCGGCCGTTCTATAAATTTCAGGAATTGGCTTTGTGTATCCGAGCTTTAATGCGTCTTTGTATTGGTTGATAGTTTTGGATGGATTTTGACAATAGTTTCGCCAAATAGCAATTGCTCCTAATTGTGCAATTCCGTATTCAATATAATAGAAAGGCACTTCAAAAATGTGTAATTGCCTTTGCCACATATTTAATTTGAAGTCTTCAAAACCAGTATAATCAACCATACCACTGCTAAATTCAGAATAAATTTCATCCCAAGCCGCAAGCCTTTCTGTGGTTGTGTGATTTTGGTTTGTGTATAGCCAATGTTGAAATTTATCAACAATGGCTATCCAGGGCAAAACAGTTAATACACCATCTAATTGCTCTATTTTAGCCCTAATTAGGTCTTCTTCATTATCAAAGAAAACATTCCAATAATCCATTGAAATAAGCTCCATGCTCATAGAAGCAAGTTCTGCAACTTCAGACGGACAGTGTTTTAAGGAATTTATTTCGAGATCCTTACACAAAACAGAATGAATTGCATGACCGCCTTCATGCACCATTGTAGTTACATCTCTTAACGAGCCAGATGCATTCATGAATATAAATGGGTAGCCTGTATTATCTAAAGGATAGTTGTAACCTCCAGGCGCCTTTCCTTCTCTAGACTCCAAATCCACCAATCCTTTGGCTTGCATTTCAGAAAGACATTCGCCAAAAAATGGGTCAAGATTAGAAAAACAGGTTATGGCTTTTTCCATTAACTCATCACCTGTTTTAAATGGCTCTAAAGGTAGTTCGGAGTAGATATTAACAGAAGTATCAAAAGGCAAAAGCCGGTCTACTTTCAACATGTTAATGCGTTCCAAGTCGAGCTTTTCTTGCAGCGGCACTGCATGTTTTTTAATACTTGAATGAAATTCTAGAACCTTTTCAACCGAATAATCAAACCTCCCTAAAAGTTTATGCTTATAATCTCGATAATTCTCAAAGCCACAATTTTTGGCTTCTTGCGAACGCAATTCAATTAACTCATCTAGAATTTGGTTTAGTTCATTTGATGACTCGAGACGTCGGGCATTAATTTTATTATAAATTTCTTCACGAATGGCTCTATCAGAACTTTTTAAAAGTTTACCTGCTTGTTGGAGTGTTAATTTTTGGCCTTGGAACTCAACTAACATTTCAGCTTGAATTTCGCCATACTTTTTTGCTAGAATACTTTGTTGAGTATCTAACTCTACATTTTTTTCGTTGAACATTTCAACCGAAAGAGAAATGCGTTTTACATAATTCCCAAAATTGTCTTTAAGTTGTTCAAAACTGGGATTATTTACAAGCACCCTTGCAATTCTGTTTTCAAATTTTGAAAGTTCGGGCTGAACATTTTCAACAAAATTCAAATACTGTTTTGAATGATTCTCACTATTGGCAAATCTAGTTGCATTAATATATCGCCAAGCCATGTTTTCGCTAATAAAAGCTTCCACTTTTGACAAGTGGAATATGGCACTTTTTAAATCAGCAATAGAATAAAAGCTTAAATCCACATACGGCTCTAAATATAATCGTAAATCATCAAATGAATTTACACTTAAATCAAGTGGTGGAATTGGATAACTACTCTTCATTATTTTGCTCACCAGAATAACCTGCCTTTTTCAAAATATGATACCATTTTATGATTTTTTTAAAATCAGAAGGATACACTCTATTTTCATCATAGTCAGGCAAAATCCGTTTAAAGAATGCAACTAATTTATTTGCACTTTCCTTGAAATCAGGAACTGGATTTTCTGTTTCACTTTTGAATATATTATCAAATATTT
>JAGQWA010000527.1 GCA_020437725.1 Bacteroidota bacterium
TTCCTGATTTAAAACCTCCTCTAATCTATCTTCACTTTGTAAGTCTAACGCTTTGAAAATGGCATTTCTATTATAAATGATTTTTGAATCCAATTCTTTTTTGAAGTACATTTTGTAAAAAAACCAACCATCTTCTTTGGTATAATCTGTGTCAAAGTCATAACCTGAAAAAGCGATTTTCATGAAAAGATTATACAATTTCTTTTCATCTTGGGTCCATGAATTCTTCTTGTTTAGATCCAGCCAACTTTTAATATTTGTTGCTGATTGTTCTCGAAAAAACTTCCATCTCGCCTCATGAAGTATTTGGTATAGTCGTGGATGTTGAAATTCATAATCATTCCAAAATTTAACTATTGTTCGATCAAAATTGGGAGATTCAGAAGCGCTACTCCACCAAATTGACTCTAATATGGTTACACCAATTTGATGCTCTTCGTCAAAAACAGAAATGGGAAAACAGTATCTTGGATATCCGTTTTCACTGGGAATTTCACGAATGATGTTTTCCGACAAGTTTGTAAGCCCCTCTTCTCTAAATACTTTCAAAGCCACTTGTCTGGAAATTTTGTCGGAAAGGTAATCTGGTTGCCCGGTTCCAAAGGCAACCTGCTGGTAAGGCAAACCAGTTCTATTAAAGGTGAATGTGTTAAAAAGTAATTCTTTCCCATTTATTTCACTCTGGTTCTGACAGGCAGCCATTCCCAAAATTCCAGCAGCCATTGCCCAATCCAACATCCTTTGAGAAAACGGATAAGGCAAACTATCGGGGTTTTCCAAGGGATTCGGATCCTCAAATGAAGGATACTGTGGTTTACTATAGCGTAAGAGCGGTTTTACTTTGAGTGCTTTTTTCATAACTAAACAATATGCTCTAAAAAGTCAATGAGCGGATACGAAGGGTTATAGTGCTTGTGCAAAAACATTCTATTGCGCTTCCGCCAAAGTCGGTTCGCCATTTCGTCAACGATTGGAATGAGCACTCTTTCGTGATGACAAATTACAGGACTGGCAGATGTTACAGAACCAGTACTGGCGAAATTGATACATGAACACCAACTGGCACATCTGTCTGTTAAGGCACACCCCTTACACTCAGGTTTTGGGGATTCTGAACAATTGTGTACATATTTCCTGCAATCATGGTTGAATCCACCTTGCTTAACATGGCCAATCAAGAACTCGGGCAAGCCCGCGGTAGTCACAAATTGAGTGCATGGGTAAAGTCCGCCATCAGGTGCAATGGAAAATTGCCGAAACCCGAGATCACATTTTTCTGAATTGGAGATTTTGCCCATTGTTCTGCTACGAATGCGCTCATCAAAGCAGCTCAAATAAAATCTATGGTTCTTTGAGATCTTCTGTTCATACCAAATTCCAAGTTCTCTATAGCTGGATTCAAGCTTTTTCATATCACTCATTGTCCAATCTGCACCATAGTCAAGTGTAAGGTTAAAATATCTAAAACCCTTATTAAACAGCCAATCAATGCAATCGTATGCCCGAGAAGCAGAGGTGGGTGTCAGAACACAGGTAACATTAGCGCAAGGGTTTGCTTTTAACAATACCTGGATGGCTTTTTCAACGGCTTGGCTACTTCCCTTACCTGCCACATTTACCCTTTGTAAATCATGTATGTCTGGAGGCCCGTCTACGCTGAGTGAAACATATATCTCGCGCTGCATCATCTGTTCCATCAGGTGTTCAGTTAGAAGTGTTCCGTTTGTACTTAAACGAAAGGAAAGTAATTGATCTAAAGATTTTTCATTTCGAAAGCGATCGGCAATTAGAAACAACAGCTCGGATTCAATTAAGGGCTCTCCGCCAAAAAAGGTAATATCAAGATATTGTACATTGGATTTTCTTGCCTCACTCAGCACAAAATCAATTGCGGCGTTTGCTGTATCAATCTGCATTGGTCTATGCGTTTTTTCACCTGTATAACAGTAGGCGCAACGTAAATTGCAATTGTGAGTAAGATGAAATGTTGCAGATAGTGTGGCTGGCATAGGATTCTTAACGCTGATTCCGGGTGGTTGGTATTTAATGGTACAGATGCAGAAAACCCTGAAAATGGTGCTTGAATATCAAGGGGTTTCTAAACAATTGTATAAAAACAGAAGCCCTTTTGATACGTACCAAAAGTGCTTCTGTTTTTATATATCAAAGAAGATAAACTACTTCTTATATTTAGAACTGGCAGGAACCGGATACCGTACAGCATATGCCCTTGCTTT
>JAGQWA010000528.1 GCA_020437725.1 Bacteroidota bacterium
TGCCTTTTCAGCCATTTTAGATTTTACTGATTAACAATTGTGTTCACTATAAATTATTCAATATAAGCAATTTACGACTTATAACAGCCAAGTTTCGACTAATTACATGGCTCTGTTTTTAAGAATCTACTGTTTTGAATTGGCAAATTTCAAAACAAACACAAATGAAAACAGAACAACACTTATTTACCCAGAGAAATGAATCGTGTCCAAATTTTTCATTCAGTCCAAATCTTATTTTGGCATTTGGTGAAAGAAACTTTTTAAGCGGCAACACAACGCTTGAAAATATAAAGCAAACCTATCCAAATACCATAATTGCTGGCTGCACAACTTCGGGTGAAATACTTGGCGAAAAAGTAACCGATGGTTCACTTGCTCTAACAGCGGTGTTGTTCGAGAAAACAGAAATATCAATTGCTAGAGCCTCTATTGAAGACAATAACAACTCTAGCGATAAAACTGGCGTTGTTTTAGCGCAAAAGCTAAATCATAATAATTTAAAACATGTTATTGTATTTTCTGATGGCTTACATGTTAGCGGAACAGATGTGGTTCGTGGAATGAAAAAAGGCCTACCAGAAAATGTTACCGTTACCGGTGGCTTGGCTGGAGATGGTGCCGATTTTCAACAAACTTTTATAGTGGGAGAAAATGGCGAATTATTAGATAAACAAATTGCAGCCATTGGCCTTTATGGAGATGCTATTGAAGTTGGATTTAGCTCAAGAGGGGGTTGGGATAGTTTTGGTGTAGATAGACATGTAACAAAGTCGAAGGGAAACGTGCTGTATGAAATTGACAATCAACCTGCTCTTGATTTATATAAATCATTTTTAGGCGAACAAGCCAAAGATTTGCCTGCAAGTGGCCTTCTTTTCCCACTTAGTATGCGAGATAAAGAAGAGGGCGAGCCGGTGGTTAGAACCATTCTAGCTATTGATGAAGATGCCAAGAGCTTAACATTTGCTGGCGATATTCCTGAAGGCTCTTTTGTGAGGCTAATGAAAGCCAATGCCGACAGGTTAATAAACGGTGCTGAGGAAGCAGCTGAAACGTCAATGGAAGGTGCAAAGTCAAATGCACAATTGGCCATACTAGTAAGTTGCGTGGGCAGAAAATTGGTTCTAAAGCAACTGGTTGAAGAAGAAGTGGAAGTAGTATCTGATGTACTCGGAAAGCCAACTATAACCGGTTTTTACTCATATGGTGAGCTGGCTCCATTTGGTTTTATTAATCGCCAATGTGAGTTGCACAACCAAACCATGACCATAACTACACTTAGCGAAGCTGCCTAAAAAGTTTAGCATGTTCTTGGTTGAAAATACCCAACATAGACTTCTAAAGCGCCAGCTTAAAAAGCACTTGCCCATAGAAATGGCCGAGAGCATAGAGCTGCGCGCTTTTGTTGAAGCCATAGACCAAGCCTATCAGGAGTTTGATACCGACATAAAACGCACTGAAAATATTCTTGAGCAAAGTTCTCGAGAGCTGTTTAGGGCCAATCAAGAACTAAAACAATATGCTGACGATAAAGCGAAAGAAGCTAAAGCCATTGCAGATAGATTACAAGTAGTAGCTGACTCTATTAGCGATGTAATTTTTCAACTTGATTTGAATGGAAACTTCACCTACTTAAACTCCGCTTGGACTTTAATTACTGCGCACAACATTCAAACTTCCATTGGCAAGTGCATACTTGAATATATACACCCAGATTCTTACACAGATTTTAAACTTGAATTAGAAGGCCTTTTAAAGAACCATGATGAAATTAGAAGTTATACTACAAAAATTCTTACCAAAACTGGAGAGCTTAGGTATATTAAGATCAACATAAAACTAAACGACAACCTTACTGAAAATAGCGAAGGTGCTTCTGGCTCAATAACCGATGTTACTGAAGGTCATTTGGCTCAAAAGGAAAAAGAACGGTTAGCCATGTTAGTTCGAAAATCTAACAACATTATTCTTGTTGCCGATGCAAAAGGAAGAATTGAATGGGCCAACCACGCTTTTACCCGAATTACAGGTTATGATCTTGATGAAGTTAAGGGCAAAAAACCTGGTGATGTTCTTCAAGGTAAAAACACCAATCCAGAAACGGTTAAATACATTTCTGACCAGCTAAAAAAGCAGCAATCTGTAAACTGCGAAATAATTAATTACTCAAAAAGCGGCAGGGAATATTGGCTAGAAATTTCTATTGACCCTATATATGATGAAAA
>JAGQWA010000529.1 GCA_020437725.1 Bacteroidota bacterium
TACCGTAACACTGTATTTGCACGATGTACCCGACCCCAGCCAATCACTTATGCAAGAAAATTTTGGACTTGGTTATCATTATGATTCTTCCTTCAACAAAATAGACCTTTACCTACCTGACTCAGGTTATTACATTTTTGAGATTGGGCCAACTGCTCCTTGCATAATGAGTTGCTTTTTTCCACCCGATAGTATTCCTGACACTTTTCATTTTAATGATGGAACTCGTCGTGTTTTAGGCCATCAACTGGCCATTGTACAAAATGGTGGCTGGTTAAACATAGCCAAGGGTTCAAAAATGGTGATTTGCGAAAAAGCAGTTCTTAGAAACCGAGATTCCCTTACATTAGAAGGGTATAGCTATACAGATACGCTCAGAGAATCTTATAGTCTCCTAAAAACCTATAGAGATGGTGAAAATCAGCTCTATCGTGAGACTTTTGGTTTTGGATCGGTTGATTGGTCCACCATAGAAGCAGATGGTCGTTCAATGATTATTGTTAACAAAGACGGGGCATTGGTTCTTAAAGATTCAAGTCACACAAAAATTGGGTGTGGAGCCACTATCTTGGTCAAAAAAGGTGGAACTCTGAAAATTGAGAGTGGGGCTTCGGTTACTATTGGCGGTCAATGTCTGGGTAGAAATTGGGGTGAAATTATTGCTGAAGACAGTTCATTTGTTTGCATTGAACCTAACAGCAACATCCATTTTTTCGAAAGCGAGTATGATACAAGTGATCGACATATATTCTTCATATCAATGAACCCAATAGACCCTGCCCATGTTGGTGTAGGTGACAGCAGTAATGCCACACCTTCTGCATACTGCATAGATTTCTGTAACCTGAAAGATACTTTTCCAGAATATGGTATCGGGAATCACAAGTACGGCTGGTTTAATGTAGGTAAACCGTTGGCCCATTTCGTAGCGGATACGCTAATATGTGATGGAAATGACTTGTGGATTGATGGTCAACCAACACTTAACGAGAGTAAATTCAGGTTTGAAATTTGTGAGTATAACAAAGTATCTAATATCTGCATTGGATCAATGAGTGTTTATCCAACCAATAGTTTAGATAATTACTATGGAGGAAGAATAGGTAAAATTAACCTTTCTGATACAGCTAACCTGCTGAGAGGAAAAACGTACAAAATCACTTTAAAAGTAGAAAATAATTGCAGTGATTTAAGCTCGTACACTGAAATAGTAGATTTACCAACAGAGTTAAGCGCAAATATTACCGCAGACTCTGTGGTTTGTGGTGGCTTTGGAACAGTAAAGGCTCATGGTCTCAATAGTACTGGCAGTATTGATTCTGTTCTCTGGGAAGTATGGAAATATGTGCCATTACCAGAATTTGATACAGCTGAATTTAAGAACAATGCAGACACGTTTATCGTAGAATATGACACCTTATGGGATAGCCCAGGTGTGATTGATACAATTTTGGCCAATGATACAAACTGGTATAATTTCAATGACACCTTCCACGATGATAGTTTTCATTTTCATGAATTCTATACAGAGTATTTCGACACTTTACTTGTTAACTCACAGGCAGACACATTTAAGCGAGATAATTACTATTATGTACCTGGACAGAAATATGTCATACATCTCACTCTTTTCAATAACTGTGGTATTTCTAAAGATACCCTACTGATAAGAACCCGCCCTGGTCCAACCGTAAACGCAGGCCCAGACAGATACATGGGAGCAGCACATTCATCGGTCACGAATGATGATCCTGTATTACATGGAACGGTTTCAGGACATACAGGTTCACATACTTGGAGTCCAACCACGCAACTCTCTCCTAGCACTTCATTGTATCCAACGGTCTGGCCATCAACCACAAGAGATTATGTGTTGTCTGCAACTGATGCAAATGGTTGTACAAACTATGATACTGTTACAGTTTGGGTAAACAGCTTTGCCAATGCAGGATCTGACACCACCATTTGTTATGATGATTCAGCACTGATAGGCATCCCAACGGTTTCAGGCTATACCTATGATTGGTTTCATCCTTCTCAGGTATCAGATGATGAAATAGCAGAGCCTTATGGCTATCCAAACCAATACGCAGATTCCGTGATTATACGATTGAAAGTTACCGACAACAGCCAAAATGTTGAATGGGATGAAATGGTTATTTATAGAGACACAACCATTGATCCTACATTTAGCCAAACACCCGCTGGTGGTCCTGGTAGTTATGCT
>JAGQWA010000052.1 GCA_020437725.1 Bacteroidota bacterium
GACTTTTTTGGCATTTATAATTGGGCTTAAGGGTGCTTTTGTAGTAAATGGCCGCAAATTTCTTTGAATTGTTTCACAATGTCAAAGCAAATTTCAATATGAGTAAAATGCCTAATTTTTCGCCGTAATGCGGTTAATTGCCATCATACTCTTGTTGTTGTTCGTAAAAACAACCAATGCCCAAGATAGTTTAGTGCAAACGCTAGACTCTATGGAGCAACATCTTGAAGAAGTTAAAGACAAAGGCCCCGGAACAGTAAAACTGCTAAACGATATGGCCTGGGGTTATTTATATGTGAACCCTGCTCGTGGTTTAAAACTGGCACAAATGGCTCAAGACTTGGCAAATGAGCTTAAAGATTCAACCGGTTTAGCCGCGGCTCATTCAATAATTGGAACTCTGAGCGAAATTTCTGGCAGGTACGGACTAGCCGTAGAAAATTACCAAAAGGCCCTTGCTCTTTATTTTAAACTTAAAAAATGGGATAGTTATGCAGCAACCCTGTCGAATATGGGAGTGCTTTACGATCAGGCTGAGTATTTAGATAAGGCTGCTAATTATTTTAGAGAAGCCATTAAAGTAGATAAAGCTTATGGGGGAGAGGCGTATTTAAAGTCGAACTACCACAATATTGCCAAAATTTACATTCAACAGAATGAGTATGATTCGGCGTTGCACTACCTTAAATTGGCCATTGCCAATGAGCGCGAATTTGGAAGCGAAGCCGAAGTGCCATATTTCTATGGCAGTTTAGGTGCTCTTTATGCCAAACTGGGCAAATTAGATACAGCAGAAGTGTTGCTTTGGCAATCGTTAGATTATGCAAAGAAAAAAAGTGACGGCTTTTCTATTGGGTATATTTATGCCTATTTGGCCGATTTTTATAGAGAAGTAAACAAGCCAGATACTGCTTTTAGGTATTTAGATTTAGCCCACCAAAAAGCAGCCCAAAGCGAAAACATGGATCTTTTGTTAACTGTTTATGATATTAAATGGAATGCCCAAACACAATTTAATATGTACCGACAGGCGGTAGCAACTGGCCAAACGTATATGAATTTAAAAGATTCTGTTTTTAATCTTCAAAAAAGCTTTCAATTAAGTGTTTTAGAAACTGAATATCAGCTAGATAAAAAAGAACAACAGGTAACAGCTTTGGCTGTGCAGAATAAGGCAAAATCTACCTATTTGTTGCTAATTAGCATTTTAAGCAGTGCCATTATTCTGGTAACATTGGTGTTTTTTAATATAAATCGCCGAAAAAACATTAAGCTGCAAGAACGCAACAAAACCATCGAAGAGTCGCTAGTAAATATTCAATTGCTAGCCAAAGAATCTCACCACAGAATTAAAAATAACCTTCAAGTAATCTCTAGTTTGCTAAAGCTACAAACCAAACATGTTTCTAATGCCGAAGCAAAGCAATCGTTAACCGATGCTTTTCATAGAATTAGAGCCATTGCCCTGCTACACCAGAGATTATACAAGGCTGATTCGGTATCTAAAATCAATTTAAGGTCGTTTTTAGAACAGTTAAGTAGCCAGGTATTAAATAGTTTGGGTTATGATGATGATGTTACCATTGAAATTGGAGGTGATGATGTTGATTTGAAGTTAGACCAAGCTCTTTATGTGGGGTTAATTGCCAATGAGCTTATTACTAACTCAATAAAGTATGGGTTTAGCGAAATAAGTCATGAAGCACGAATTAGCATGCACATAGCAAAAACGCATAAATCGAGCTTGGAATTAACTTTTCACGACAATGGAGTAGGCTTTGCCAACATTGATTCAATCTTAGAAAAGGATACATTTGGGTTTAAAATCTTGAACTCTCTTTTAAGAACGTTTGATGGTGAATTATCTCTTGAAAACGATAACGGAGCCAAGGTGATAGTGAAAATGAATAAAATAGAGCATGATGAATAAATCGTTGAAAATAATTATTGTAGAAGATGAGCCGTTAATTGCTGACGACTTAAAGTCAACTGTAGAAGAACTTGGGCATAAAGTGAGCGCCCTTGTTGACAATGCCAACGATTGCATTATGCTTTTGAAAGAAGAACTGCCCGATTTGCTGCTTTTAGACATTAATATTAAAGGTGGAATAGACGGCATTATGCTGGCTGATATGGTGAATAAGGAATTTAAAATTCCGTTCATTTTTATAACATCTTATACCGACGATGAAACCCTGAGCAAAGTAAAAGTACAAAGACCTGCGGGTTTCTTGGTAAAACCTTTTGAAGATCGTGAAGTAAAGTCGGCAATTGCGTTAGGTATTCACAATTTTAACTCTGTTTCTCATGATGTAAACGAGGTAAAAGAAGTAACCGAAGAAAAGCTGTTTGTAAAGTATAACTCGCAACTTATTAGCATAAAACAGAGCGATATTCTTTGGGCCGAAGCGTATGATAATTACTGCTATATTCAAATTCCCGACAAGCGGTATTTACTTCCTTCAACTCTAAAATCTATTGAAAGTAGGTTAGACCCAAACATGTTTATGCGCATACATAGAAGCTATTTGGCTAATCTTACCAGGCTAGATGTTATAGGCGATAATTATGTTACGATAAACACGCACGAACTGCCAGTAAGCAAACGCCACAAAGCCGATTTAATTCGCCGAATTAATATGCTGTAACTCTTTTGGCCAATTAATTACAAAGCTGTGTTTACTTCTAAACTTGGTGCTTGTACTTCTAATCCATGGGTTATGAAGCTTTAAGGTGTAATAGTCGCCACCATAATCAATGGCGTAATCTATCCAGTTAATTTTTCGCTCATACAACGAGTCTGTAATGTACTCATAAGCAGGGTAGTAGTCGTCTTCGCCCATTTCGAAGCCATATTTATCGGCATTTTCAAACAGAATTTTGGCGGCAATTATTCTAAACAAATACCGTCTAGTTTCACTGTTTAAATAAAGCTTGAAATAGTTATTCTGCCTTTGTTCTTTAACCTTTTTGGCTATTCCGTTTGTGCCCATGTTGTAGGCCGCCGCAGCAAGCTCCCAGCTCTTTAGTTTATCATATGCCTTTTTTAGGTATTTGCAAGCCACTTTTGTAGCCTTCGCAAAATGGTAGCGTTCATCAATAGAGCTGGTAACAATAAGTCCATTTTCTTTGGCGGTAGCTTTCATTATTTGCCAAATGCCTGCTGCGCCCATTGGCGAAACCACATTGTCTAGCCCGCTTTCAATAACCGCTAAGTACTTAAAATCATCAGGCACGTTGTTTTTGGCCAGCTCTTTTTCAATTTCAGGGAAAAGGCGTTTGGCACGCTTTAAACACAATAGTGTTCGCGAATGCCAATTGGCCATAATAACTAATTCCTGATCAAGTCGCTCCCTAATGTCTTGAAATTGAAGCGGTACCAAATTGCCACAGAAGTATATGCTATCAGGTATGGATGGCACATTAACCTTTCCCGTAGCTACTTGGTAGGGTGGTTTATAAACTAGTGGCTTAGTTAATGAATCTGCATTTGTTGAGTTACCTTCATCAATTGAAGGACCGCTTGCATTTTGGCAGGCGGCAAAGAATAACGTGCATAAAATGGCCAAAACCTTTGTCATACTTCAAAAGAATGGCTAATGAACGTAAATGTCCAATCAAGTTATCATAAGTAATCAACCAGCAAGAATCTGCTCGTTATTTCTTATGCTCATGGCCATGTTCGTGGCCTTTATGTCCTTTATGGTCATGATTATGATCATCCTCATGGTCATGCCCTTCTCCTTCTTCTTCATGGTGGTCGTGCTTGTCGCCATCGCAAGAACCACCTTTTTTGCAGCACGCTGGTAATTCTTCGTAAGCGTGTTCATCGGCTTTTACGTCATCTGCGTCATAGCCTAGGTGGGCAATTTTATGTTTAATATCTTCTGCCGAAATCTTCTTTGGGTTGAATTTGATGGTAATTTCATTGGCATCAACATCAGTAGAAACGCGTTTAATTCCTTTTTCAAAGGCAAGCCCATCTCTAATGGCATCTTCGCACATTCCGCACACCAATGATGATTTTATTACAATGGTTTCAGTCTTTGCCATAACGGCAAATGCCATCATTGGAATGAGTAGGGTTAATAATATTCTTTTCATGATTAATTAATTTTTTAGTTTACAAATGAGTATCTCAGTCCGGCATAAAACATTCTGCCAAATATGGGCGCCCATACATTAGCAGCATCAAAATATTGGCTAAATGGGCTTTCTACAGCCACAATTGGGTCTTGTTGGGTAAAGTTATTTAAGTTTTCGCCTCCAGCATAAATTTCTAGCCATTTGGTTTTGCGAGTTACTTGCGAGTTAAGTGTATAAAATGCCTGTGTTTCATGTGGCCATTGGTATTCAATAGGCCTTGTGTGGCTATGTGGTAAACGCGCTTGGTCGGTTCTTAATGCGGTTGCATCAAACTTCCATTTACCTGATTTGTTTTCGTAAGCCACATTAAACAGCATTTTATTCTTTGCTACAAATGGTTGTTGTTGCAACTGGTTATCTATGGTGGCTCTTACGTCTTGCCATTTGTAGGCGTATCTTATGGCCAAACGCTTGTTAATGTTATAGTCTATGCTAGCCTGAGCCACATTGGCAAACGATTCTCCATCTAGGTTATAGAATCGCAGTTCAAATGCATTTGCGTCCATGTCCATAATTACCTGATTCATGAATTGGGTTCTAAACGCATCAACGGTAATGTTGCCTTTTTCGTTTCTCAACAAGAAATCCCAAACCAAACTAGCCCCTGCATTTATGGCCCTTTCAGGATTTAGGTTTTTGCCAATTACCAAAGTTCTAGAGCTTACCATGGTTCTAGTATTGTCTATTAGCACATTTGGGTAGCGAAAACCAGTTCCCCCCGCAAATCGAATGCTCAGGTCTTTACTGAGTTTATATCGAACATGAAGGCGTGGTGTTGGAATAACCCCAAACATGTTGTGAAAATCAACCCGCATACCAGCAATTAGGCTAAAACGCACATTAGGGTCGTAGGTATATTCAGCAAAAGCACCCGCCACCAATTCTGTTCTGGTAAGTAGAGTGTCCATGGCATTAAGGTTGTCGCTAAAATCTTCGTAATAGTCGTCGGCGGTTAACGAAATGCCAGTTTTTATGAGATTGTATCTATTGTTTAGTTGATCTTGGAAAATAGCATTGAAATAACCTGTTTGTTGAACACCGTAATAATCTTTTAAACCATAAACAGCGTTTTGGCGATAGTATGAATAGCTGCCTATTAGGCCAAGACTACGGTTTTCATGCTCTTCTGGTGGAATAAATCCCAACTTGCCTGAAACGTCAAATCTGTCTTGGTCAATCATTACTCCATAAGGGTTGGTTAATGAAATTTCTTGGCCACGTGTAAAACGCATATCTCCACCAGTAGTGTTGTCACTAAGATAGCTTATTGACAAAAACGCTTCTTTTTTACCGTCATAATACTGCCATCTATTGGCCGCAGTAATTTGGTTTCTAAGCGGCATGTCCATAAATCCATCTTGGTTGGGATCTATGTTATTCATAAATGCACTGCCATGAACAAGAAGATTTGTACTCCACTTTTCATTAAAGTATAAGTTGTGGTCGGCGGTAATTTCAAACCTGCCTAAATGATTGGCATAAACATTTACATAATAAGAAGGTATAGCCGTTGGTTTTTTAAGCTCAACATTAATTTGGCCTGTAATTGATTCGTAGCCATTTACCACACTACCAATTCCTTTGGCTAGTTGAATAGATTCTATCCAAGAGCCAGGAATGGCATTTATACCAAAAGCTGAAGATAAACCACGAACGGTAGGAATATTTTCAAGCGTTATTAATGAGTAAATGCCATCAAGACCAAGCATTTTAATTTTCTTGGAGCCAGTAATAGCGTCAGAAAAACTTACGTCAACCGATGGGTTGGTTTCAAAACTCTCTGACAGGTTACAACACGCTGCTTTCTTTAATTCAGAGCGATTAATGCTAATTTTTAATTGTGCTGAATTAGGGTCAACAGTTGCTGCATCTGCTCTTTCAAGAACCACTACTTTATCTAAAAAACCATTGGGAGCCAAATAGGTCATTACTTCCCAATCGTTGTAACCAACGTGCACTTTTTTGGTTTCGTAGCCAACATAGCTAATAACCAATGTATCGCTGGCTGTGTCGCGGTTTATCTTAAATCGGCCTTTGCTGTCAGTAAAAGTTCCATTGTTGGTACCCTGCCAAACAACTGATGCGCCAATAAGTGGGGCGTTCTTTTTTTCTAAAGAATATACCGTGCCTTTAATAATTTCCTGTGAAAAGGAACTTGTGTAGGTAATTGATAATAAAAGGGTTAAAGTGAATTTCATTTCATTATATTAAACATGGTTAAAGGGTTAGAGATTGAAAAATCTCGTCTTCAACAGTTTAATCTACAATGCCATTTAAGCGCTCCATTAGAGCTAGGAACAGGATAATAATGCCTGTAATTTAATTGTCTTAATTCAACTTCCATTAAAGGGTTAAACTCCCTTTTGAGTTGAGATGGTTGGTAGAGCACCACCTGAAAGGTTGTTGAATTCTCTAAGCCATTAGAAGAATTTACAAAGTCGGCAAGCGAATATGCTATTGTGGTATGTTCTACGTAACAGCAATCTTTTGTTAAACAGCTTTCAGATTCGCTCTTTGTGTCGCTTTTTTCTGTGCTGCAGCAATGCTGAGTTTCGGGCTTTTCAACTTTTGATGAACAGCACGAAACACTTACCAAATCAGCAACGCACTTGTGAATTTCTTTATGCAACACCACCCCGCCGCTAATAAAAAACGGAATGAGTAATAAGGCGATAACAGTGCGTATTTGTTGCATTACAGGCGCAAAGTTAAAAGTGAAATTGACCGCAATTTTGTTGCATGTGCTTAACGCAATTCATAATTGAAAGGTTTCATGTTTTCTGCTTAAGTAATAAGTGAGATTTTCGCAGCATGGGAGTAAAGCACGAGCTTAAATACGGCTTTTGGATGGCCGTTGTTCTTTTTGCCTGGCTGTTGGCCGAATATGTTTCTGGAATTCATTCAGAATATATGCACTTACAGCCTTTTTCAACCATGGCATCAATGTTGGTATTAGTGGTTGGAACCTACCACTGCATTAAAGACAAAAACGAAGTTTCATTTGACAGCAAAGGCAGTTTTGACCAGCTTATAATACCTGCTGGTTTGGTTATTTTGGCAACATCGGTGCTTACGTATGCCTTTAGTTTTATTTACTACAACTTTATAAATTCTGAATTTACCGAGCATGCCGTTTCAAAGTCAATTGAGCTGTTGCTTGAAAAACATCCCGACATTTCAGCCGAGGTTATAGAAAACGAGCGCATCAACCAAATGGTGGTTAAAAGCCCTGGTACCTTAGCAATGGATTCATTTTCAAGGGTTATCATTTTTGGGTTATTCATTATGCTTTCGGTAGTTGGGGTTATAGTTTTTCAAAATAAGAAGCGATAAGTATGCTGCCCAAGCTGCACTTAAATAAAGAGCAATGCTTGCTCAACATTCAAAAAATGGCCAGCAAGGCGGCAGCTCATCAACTAGAAATGTGGCCACATTTCAAAACCCATCAATCAGCCGAAGTTGGCAATTGGTTTAGAGAATTTGGGGTTGAATGCATTACGGTTTCATCATTAAAAATGGCGCGATATTTTGCCGAAAATGGCTGGCAAAACATTCATATTGCTTTTCCAATTTGGCCAATCCAATTAGAACTGGAATATTTTAAAAACCTGAATTTATCGTTCAATTTGGCCAATAAAGAGCAGCTGAATCATTTGCAATCTCTAGGCGTAAAAGCCAATTGCTTTATTGAGCTCGATGCTGATTATGGAAGAACCAGTTTGGCCATAAATAATATTGAAGGCATTAGGCAATTGATTGGTTTAGCGGCAAATTCAAATGTGGCAATAAAAGGGTTTTATGTACACAATGGCAAGAATTACAACTACCGTTCAACCCAAAAAATACTTGAAAGCCATAACCAAGTTTGTGAATTATTAAGCCGATTGAAGCTTGAATTGGGTTCGCATTTAAAAACCATAATGGGCGATACGCCTGGTTGTAGTTTGGCCAATTCTTTTAATGGCGTTGATGCCATTTCAGCAGGCAATTTTGTGTTTTATGATATAATGCAAGAGCACATTGGTTCTTGTCATTCTACCGAGCAGGTGTTAGAATTGGAATGCCAAGTGGTTGATCAAATTAACGCTCAAAAATGGGTGGTGCATTGTGGCTCAGTGCATCTCTCAAAAGACGCTTTAACCATAAATAACCAAACCATTTTCGGAAAGGCAGTGGCCAGAATTAGAGATGAACGAATTCCCATTCAAAATGCATTTCTTACTTCGTTATCGCAAGAGCACGGCATTCTCGAAAATGTAGGTAAAACCACCGTTGATGTAAAAGCCGGAGACCGCATAGCTCTTCAGGTAGTACATTCATGCTTAACTGCCGCTTGCATGGGTGGGTTTTGGATTAACAACCGTTACTTTGGGCAGTTTGAATAGGATTTTGCTAGAATTAACAACACATTTTACCAACTTTTAGTTAGGTATAAGTATTATCGACAATCGTTTACGCAGAATGAAAACCTTTATGAGAAAATATTTCATCTTCTTTTTAATACCAATGGCGCTTGCCACGGTTTGGGCATTTGCTCACACTACCGAAACCAAAGCAAAAAAAGACGAGCAACTAATAGCCCGAATTATTGCTGATATTTTAGAAAACGGCCATTATACATCAACCCGTTTGGATGACAAAGTTTCTAAGTATGCCTTTAACGAGTACCTAAAAAGACTAGACTATAGCAAGCTTTATTTTCTAGAAAGTGATATTGAAAAGCTAAGAGAATATGAGCTGTTAATTGATGATGAAATGAAAACGCAGGACTTGAAATTCTACTTTGAAGCCACTGAAATTTCTAAAAAACGGATTAAAGAAGTTGAAGATGAATTTGAAGAATGGCTTGATAAGCCTTTCAACTTTAACGAAGAAGAGCAAATTGAATTGGAGCCCGACAATAGATCATATTTCAAGAGCAAAAAGGAGCGAGAAGCCTATTGGAAGTTGTATTTGAAATACATGACCATGAACCGAATTGCCAACAAGCTCGAAAAGCAAGAAAAAGACCAAGAAGCTGCCGAAAAAGCGAATGAAGATTTCATCCCTAAAACAAAAGACGAATTAGAAGAAGAAGCCAGAAAAGCAGTTTTAAAAGACATGAAAACGCGTTTTGAGAGAATGAATGAATTGGATGAAGAAGACCAATTTGCACTTTTTGTTAATTCGGTTGCCGCGGGTTTTGGTCCACATTCTGAATATTTTCCACCTCAAGAAAAAGAAAACTTCGACATGCGCATGACTGGTCGTTTAGAAGGTATTGGCGCACAATTAACCAAAGAAGGCGACTACATTAAAGTGGTAGAAATTGTGCCTGGCAGCGCTAGTTGGAGACAAGGCCAATTAAAAGCAAACGACCTGATTCTAAAAGTGGCTCAAGGAACTGATGAGCCCGTTGAAGTAGTTGGCGCATCTATGAAAGAAGCCATAAAAATGATTCGCGGACCAAAAGGCACTGAAGTGCAATTAACTGTTCAAAAACCAGAAGGTGAAGTGTTAGTCATTCCTATTATTAGAGATATTGTGGTGCAAGAAGAAGCCTACGCAAAATCAGCCATTATAGAGAATGAGAAAACGGGCAGAAAGATAGGCTATGTGTATTTGCCAAATTTCTATTTTAAGTCGGGCGGAAAGGGTAGAAGCAGCGCCGAAGACGTTAAAAATGAAGTAAATCGATTAACAGAGCAAGGCGCCACTGGAATAATTCTAGACCTTAGAAACAATGGCGGTGGCTCGCTTGACGATGCCGTGAAAATGGCAGGCCACTTTGTGAGCAAAGGCCCTGTGGTTCAGGTAAAGTCTGAAAACGCAAGCCCTGAAGTGTTGAGAGATAAAAACCCAGCAATTAGCTATGATGGGCCTATGATTGTAATGGTGAATAATTTCAGTGCAAGCGCATCAGAAATTGTGAGTGGCGCATTAAAGGATTATAAGCGAGCGGTAATTGTGGGTACGACCACTCTTGGCAAAGGCACTGTGCAAAGATTCTTGGATTTGCAGCAGTTTACTGGCGGAATTGAATCTGAAGGTGAGCTTGGTGCTTTTAAGCTCACATTGCAACAGTTTTATAGAATAAATGGCGCCAGCACTCAGCTGCATGGTGTTAGGCCAGATATTGTGCTGCCAGATTTATACGGTTACATGGAAACCGGAATGCGCCAATATGATAATGCACTTCCTTTTGATAGCATTCAACCGGTTTATTATAGCACTTGGGACCAATTTGAATACGATTACAAAGGCCTTAGAAAAAGCAGTAAAAACCGTGTTAAAAAAGCAGAAGTGTTCAAAGAATTAGATGCCAGAAACCAAAGGTTTAAAAACGAGCGCGAAAATTCTATTGAAGTTATTTCGGTTGAAAAAGAATTGGCCGAGCGTGCCAGAATTAAAGAAGAAAACAAAGCTTTCAACGAGCTATTTAAAGGCAATAGCGAATACAGCGTAACCAGTCTTCAAGAATTTAAACCCGAAGAATCTGAAGACGTAGTTGCCGAGAAAAAATCGCAGTGGGAGAAAAGCTTAAAAGAAGATTATTACCTAGACGAAACGCTAAAAATAATGGAAGACATTTTGGCCAAATTGAATTAGTCAATTTTGATTCCGCATGTCGTCTAACATCTCCAAGATGCCTGACGACTTTTAAATTAGCTTGTCTTTTATCTCCAAGATGCCTGACGACTTTTAAAGCCAGTTGTCTGAAATCTACAAGATGTCAGACAACTATTTAGACTTTGAAAACTACACAGAAAGCGTATTAGCACTCCAAACCACATAGCCATAAGCCGCAAAGCGAAGCAATCGAAACAAAGTATAAAGTAAGAATAAGCGATAGCTATATCGGCTTAAACCCATTAGCAGGCACACCGCCGCAAAGGGCACGGGAGTAACGGCGGCTACAATAATTAAAAATCCACCATAGCGGTTAAGTTGTTCTTGTCGTTTTTTAAGGCGTTTTTTAAAGTAATGGTCAAATCTTTCAATTCCCCTAAAACCCCTTCCAAGCCAGTAGTTTAACCAGCCAGCTACATAAGAAATTACGCCTAGCAACGCTACAATTGAAACATAAGTAAGTGCAGAACCTTGGTTTAAACCCCAGGCCATAAATACTTCTGGCGGTATAATTCCAAAGAATAACTCAGATGCTGAATAGATGGCATACATCAGCAGAGAGTTGGTGTAAATGGGCTCTAGCCATTGTATATAGTTTAGCCCACCGTAATTCTCAAAAAGGAGAAATGCCACCACAAATGCACCTAAAAACAAGGTGCCGCGAAGCAGGTTTTTAAAAAGAAATTGGTATTTGCCTTCGTTGCTCATTAGGTAGCCAATAGGCCGTTACTCAAAAGAAATGAGCACTTGGTTTTTCTCAACAGCCTGGCCTTTTTCTACATCAATGCTTTTAACAGTTCCGTCAACCGCCGCTTTAATTACGTTTTCCATTTTCATGGCTTCGAGCACAATTAAGGCATCGCCTTTTTTTACTTCTGCTCCAGCATTGGCCATAATGTCGAGCACCAGACCTGGCATGGGTGCCTTAATATCTTCAGCCTTGGCTACCAACATGTTGTCTAAGCCCATTTTTTCGAGCAATAAATCAAAATCGCTTTTTAGGCTGGTAGCAATTTTTTGCCCGTTTAGGGTCATGTTCCAACTTTGGTTTTCGGTTTTTTCAGCTTTAACAGGAATTACACTGGTTGGGGTAATAATTAAGTAACCATTGTCGGTTTTTTCTATTCTAAGGTCTTTGGCATTGCCGTTAACATGAATTTTTCCGTCAACGAATTCAATATTGTATTTACTGTCGGCTACAGAAACTTTATACATAAAACCAATTTGAGTTGGCAAAAGTCGGCAATAGGGTGCAATGGTTAGGTATTAAAAGCTTTAAACAAGAAAAAGCCTTTGCTATATTGAATTAGCAAAGGCCTTAAATGGAAATTCAAATTTTACTTACTTAAAGCCATTTTTTTGTTGGCCAATTCAACCCCATCAGCTAGCAACTTTGCTTGGTAAATGCCTGCGGAAAATTGGCTTAAATCAATGGTTATTGAACCTTTGGTTTCTTGTAAGTCCATTCTTTTAACCATTCGGCCGTTTACATCATAAATGGCCAATTCTAGTTGCTTTTGCCTTGAACTCAAACTATAGCTTATTTGTGTTTTATGTTGGAATGGATTTGGCGAAATGTCGAATTCAATTTCTGAATCAATTATTTCTTCTACACTACTAAAAATAGGTGGAGTAGGAATATGATTACCCATTGCGTCAAACTTTACATCAGCACACCATTCAACTGTACCACAAGCATTATCATAAGATACACAAGTGTTATAAGTGGCACTTGGAATGGGTGGGTAGGTATGGCTGGTTTGGTTTCCAGATCCTGAAGGCGATCCATCACCAAAATCCCAGGT
>JAGQWA010000530.1 GCA_020437725.1 Bacteroidota bacterium
ATAAACAATTTTCTTATGTGGAAAATGTTTTGTATCGATTAGCGCAAGAGTCAGAGAATCCGTATAGTCAAGCAAAGCACTATGATACTTAAAGGCTGATTGTGGTGATGTAATAGATGGGTGAATTTCACCCATCTTTTAAAGGTATAGAAAAGGAGTGTTTGTTATGACTGATCCAAAAACAAAAGCAACCAGTAAACCCGTTATAGTTGCAAAAGATGAATCACCTAAGTTGGACGAAAAGTTATTAACTGAGATAAAGTCACAAATAAACACTCTAGAGCAAAAAAACACATTGCTTAGTGAAAAAATTAAAACACTAGAAACGCAGCAACCAACCACTACAATATCTAAAACCAACTTAACGCCACTATATGCTTCTGGAATATTGGCTTTAGTAATAGTATTGGTTTTTTTCTGGGTTTTACTACAAAAAATAAAGCTACTAAAAACAGCACTTTTGCAATTAGAAGCCAAATACAATATTAAAAATAAATCTGAACTTCGTGATAAAAAGTCTATGCCAGATTTGGATGTAATAAAACGGATAGAGATTGTTGAAAAAGATATTAAGGGAATAAAAGAGATAGATCAAAATAAAATTAAAAAATATGATGAAGCTCTTAGGGAGATTATACTTCATCTAAATGCAAGTGGCCTATCACAAAAAAATAATAGTTCTACTAAAAATGTCGTTCCTGTAGTTAATCAGAAGTCCGTAGAAGAAACTAAGAAAAATGAAACGCAATTAAAAATTTATAACACAGTTTTGCTAGCTATTAATGAGATGCTGAAAAAAAGACCTACTTTAAATCCAGCATCACTTCCAAAACATTTGACTGATAATATTAATCATGAAGAAATAAAGCATTATATAAAATCAATCAATTTTGACTTTAGTTTACATTATTTAGACGGTTCATCAGCTCCATCTAATGCAGAGTTGATTTGCTTTAAGCTAAATAATGCTGCGTTTGTTTTTCCTCATTATAATAGTTTCAATAATCCGAATTTAGCGAGTTGGTTTGATGTGTTTAAAGATACGCAGCCTTTTGGTATTTTAAAACTAGCATGGGTAGAGCGTAATGAAGAGGGATTAATTACGATTATTGAAAAAGGTGTAGTGAATACCTGATCCTTGTTTCGCTGATGTTTGCGGTAATTATTTTAAATATAGTATTTTGAGTACTATGTTAGTTAATAGAACTAAGTATTTAGTGCTGAGGTTAGATATGAAAAATAATAGTAAAGTACCATCCATGATGATAATGCTCGCTACCATGATTTGCACATCTAATAGCACTCATGCATCAGTTGCTATTGTTTTTGACGGTTCGGCCAGTATGTGTGGTTATTTTCTACCTAATAATAAAGATAGGGTATTATTAAATTTAATAAAACAATCAATGATTATCCGAAATCCAAAATCTGGAAAAAATGTTCTTATATTAGGACACCAGAATAAAGGAAAATCGAATTTAAAAAATGGATTAACACCAGTTCCTGCTGGGTTTCAAGCACAGGCAGAAGTGCTAGCGCAAAGTGGTAAACCTTTAACTAGTAGCTGTACACCTTTTGATGGAGAAAGTTCTCAGCTAGATCTAGTTTTTGATATAAATTTAACGCCAATGCAAAGTGATGCCTTTGTATTAATTAGTGATGCACAATTTATCGAGGAAGATAGAGATAAATTTCTAGCGGGCTATGAAGACTGGGCCAATAAAACAATAAAGGAAAAAAAGACTCCTTATGCTGGATACATTGTTGCGCAAGTTCCATTTGCAGGTACGTATTATTCTCGTGCTCAAAAAGGCACCAAATATATGTTGTCAACACATAGTCGTCCGCTAGCTTTATTTTGGTTTGCAAGGGGTGAGCAAGAACTTGAAAAGATTAATAGCCTCTTAAAAGTATTTGGCAACTCTCAAAAAGTAGTTCAACATTTATTGCCATTTACTCAAATAGGTACATACTCCTCAGAGATTAGGCCATTTTCTACAGTCATCAGCTTGCCACAACTATTACTAAATCAAAAAGTGACAACTATTCAAAGGTTTGCCACTGATCGATCAGAGCAAGTGATTCGTTCGTGTTTAGTATCAAAGATAGAGGGAAATCATCGAGAAATTGAATTAGAAGTGCAAAAAGTCTGTGCAGATAATCGTCCATTTTGGGATGAAGTGACATCAATTAATTATGCAGTTCAGTTGCA
>JAGQWA010000531.1 GCA_020437725.1 Bacteroidota bacterium
AATAAACGTACTCAGCAACCGGATTTCCTTTTAAGTCAACTCCTAAAATTCTAATTACATCAGAATTGTTTCTAACTGAGCTTGATGGGTTTTCAATTGGCGATTGAATGAACAAATAAATAATATCATGGTCAAAATCATAAGCAATGGCTTCGAAACCACGGTTGGCTCTTCTCTTGTTGTAAACCATTGGAAGTTTTTCTGAACCGTAATTAACTGTATTGAATTTGGCCGCAGGCATGTGCATTCCATAAGAAGCCATAACGGTATCGGCAGTTGGCTCACCAAGCACAATCCATTCAGAATTCATAGCATCTGTTCCTGCGCTAGCTGCCCAATTGCCGTTTCCATGATATACATCCATTTTTCTTACCAAAGTATGGTCTTTGGTGCCTTCAGTTACACCGGCAACATCCCAACCCGCGCCTGGGTCAGCACTTGCGTCGCCAACTTGGTCAACAATGCTGCTGTCCTTGGCATTAAGAATGGCATACCAATCATCGCCATTAGAAAGGAAAGTGAAGGTAGTATCAGCCTTTGCCAAAATATCAGCTTGAGCTTGCGGGTGTGCAATAATGAAAACATCACCAGGAGCCAATGTTTTTCCAGCCCAAACACCAGAGTTATCAAACTCGAACAATTGTCCAGGAGTTGGATCATTGCCATTACTTACCAACATGTAATCGTTAAAATGAATGGTTTTGTTGGTAGGGTTGTAAAACTCTAAGTATTTGTTGTTGCTTGTGCCTTCAGCGTATTCTGAAATGAATAAGTCTGCAAAAGCCAATGATTTATGAAAACCTAAAGAAGGCATAACCGTATCGGCAGTAGGCTCGGCAAGAACAATCCATTCAGATGAAAGTGAGTCCATACCTGCGCTTTTTGCCCAATCAGAATTTCCAACTGTAACATTTCCTTTTCTTACTAAGGTATGGTCTTGTGTACCGGCACTTACACCTGCCACATCCCAACCCGAACCTGGATCAGCACTAGCATCTCCAATTTGGTCAACTATGCTGCTGTCGCTTGCATTTAAAATGGCATACCAATCGTCACCATTTGATAAAAATTGGTGAGTTGTATCTGCTTTTGCTAGAATATCAGCTTGAGCACTTGGGTGGGCAATTACAAATACCTGGCCCGGCGCCAAGGTTTTTCCAGCCCAAAGACCAGAATTATCAAATTCAAATAGTTTTCCGGCAGTTGGGTCGTTGCTATTATTTACCAATAAGTAGTCATCAAAATTGATGGTTTTATCAGTGGCGTTGTAAAACTCCATAAACTTATTGTTACTCGTTCCTTCGCCATATTCAGAAATAATAAGTCCCTTTTTTACATCTTGACCAGGTACAGGCGGAATAAAACGCTCAATCATTCTACCAGTTGAATCGAATTTATAGATAGCTGGCCTATACTCATCGCACATCCAGAAGTTGCCATGCTTATCTCTAAGTATTCCTTCAAAATCTCCACCAAGTGGATCAAAAGGTAAAGCAGTGTATTCAACGCCATTGTTGTCAACATAATCAACTGTACTCCAAGGCGAATTGGCATCGTAATAAGTTACAGGCACTTCATCAACTCCAGGTACGTTTCCTTTACCAGAAATTGGCGTAGTTCCATCAGGAGCATATAAAAAGATTTGCTCGGCTGAGTCAACAGTTGCCATATCAGTAGCTTCATCGTAAACAATTTTTACTATACGTGCCTGGTAATTTGGCAATTTAAATGGACGCAAGTTTTGTGAAGGCGTTGGGGTAACATTGGCTTTGCTAATAGCATCGCCATTTGGCCCACGGTCAGGAATTGCATAAAAAATATGCTTACCTCCTACTGATTTGGTTGAATCATAGAACAAGCCCGAAAAACCACCCAACATAACGGTTGGTGTGTTTGTGCCATATTCTGGCGTTCCAAGCACTGGCCAATTGGTCTGGTTGTTTAAGAAATATTCTTCAACGTAGGCGCTTCCGCCTGTCCAGCTATGGTCAGCATATCTGCATGAAAAAACGTCAAGAATAACTCCGTTTTTATAGTCAATAACCGCAATGGCATTGTTTTCTTGGCATGTTACATAAGCCAAAGAATCGTTGGCTACTGTTACATATTCAGGCTCCATATCTTGCGCTACTGTAGCATTAGGACCGAAGAAACGGATGCCCTTGTTTCGTAAGGTTTCCATTTTATCGTTATAGGCAGAAAAGT
>JAGQWA010000532.1 GCA_020437725.1 Bacteroidota bacterium
GATTACATAAAAGTGACTTGGCAAGGTATGTTACAACACAATATGAAGGATAAAGAGATTAGAATACACCCAACCCAAAAGCCTGTGCATTTGTATAAGCACTTACTAAAAAAATACACGAGCGAGGGCGATTTAATACTTGACACTCATTTGGGAAGCGGAAGTATAGCCATAGCCTGCCACCAAATGAAACGAAAACTTATAGCTTATGAGATAGATGCAGAATACTACGAAAAGGCTTGCAAACGGTTTGAAGAAGAAACTCGTCAAATGGCACTATGGTAGCACTTGCACACAACGTTAGTGCTTTATGTAGTACGGGAATGTTTAGCACTATCGTTTGGCTTTGTAATAGCTGGGCTTTGTTCGTCAGCCCGTATTACATAAAGCACCTTGTTGGGCGTTGTTGCGGGTTATTGATTATCAACGTCTAAAAATTAATTTGGTTATGTCGTATATTTATCGTAACTTTATCGTAAAATAATAAGTTATGATAAGAAAAACAAAACCTATCACAGAGGTTAAGCTGTGGAAAGACAATAAAATTTCAGGCGAATACACAATGCCTGTATCTGAATTTAAGACACAGTTCTTTGAGTGGTTGAGAAAGCAAGACAAAGACTGGTGCAATCACTACGGGTCAAGAACCGCCGTTTGTGAATTTATTGGCAAGGAACTAAAATCTGTTGCCGACTTTGACCCGAAGAAAGGTATTGATGATTACACAGAATTATCAAAGCAAGTGCAGGATGAATTTTGGAACATCGTAGAAAAGGAGTTGGTATGAGCAAGGTAAGAATTGAAATACACTTGGAAGCAAAGGAAGTTAAGCTATTGGATAAACTGGCGAAAGAAGAAGGTCGCAGCCGTAAGAATTTATGTGAGACTGAAATAAGGAAACTGATTGAGGCTTATTCTTCAAAGTTGAAGACTGGTAGCAATAACGCCTAACGGTTTGTGTATGGCAAGTAGCCGAAGCACGAACCTTGAAATTGATTACAAACCTTAATCGGCTATTTGCTATACACGTTGTTATATGCTGTGGCGGATTTGAAAAACGAAATTATGTTTAGTTACTACGGAAGTAAAAATAAGATTGCGAAACTTTATCCTTTGCCTAAATACGACTTAATTATAGAGCCGTTTGCAGGTGCAGCTTGGTATAGTGTTTTGCACCGAGATAAAAATGTATTGCTTAACGAAAAGTATGATGTGATACACGACATTTGGAATTGGTTGATAAATGAAGCAAGTTCTGAATTGATATTAAATAACGCTGACTTTTATAGTGGGCAGGATATTAGCCAAATTGATTTACCGAAGCCATTAAAGGACTTGATAGGTTTTTGTATAAATAGAGGAAGTATAGCACCAAGAAATATTGTACAGAAATGGTCTTGCCAAGTAAAAGACAAGCCAAATTGGGCAAGTACGACAAACTACCAACTAAAGCGAGTAGCTAAATTGTTGCCTGAAATTAAGCATTGGAAAACGCAATTTGGCGATTACAAAAACCTACCTGATGTTGAAGCGACTTGGTTTATTGACCCACCGTATCAATTTGGCGGTGAGCATTACGCTGTTAATGGTATAGACTATTCAGAACTTGCGGATTGGTGCAAAACACGGAAAGGACAAGTAATAGTTTGTGAAAACACTAAAGCCGATTGGCTACCTTTTACGGCTCTTACTGAAATTACAGGGCAAAGGGTAAAGACAGTGGAAGCGATGTTTAGCCATTGCATATAACGGTTTGCGGCTTTGTGTCAGGCTGCGAAGCGTTGGCATTGAGCAGTCGGGCAGCTTGCACAAAACCGCTGTTATACGCTGGCACGATTGATTAAACGATAAACTTAAATTGAAGCACTAAACAAAATTTTTATTAAAATGAGCGAGGGCAAAAAAGAAATATTATTAGGAGATTGTTTGGAGTTGATGAAAACCATTGATGATAATAGCATTGATTTGGTTTTTACCTCACCACCTTACGCTGAACGCAGAAAAGCAACATACGGAGGCATAAATGAGAATGAATATGTTGATTGGTTTTTACCGATTGGAGCAGAGATAAAACGCATTTTAAAACCTACTGGCAGTTTTTTCTTAAACATAAAGCCACATACAAATAAAGGTGAACGAAGCCTGTATGTGTATGACTTGATATGTAGATTGAAAAGAGAAACAGGATTT
>JAGQWA010000533.1 GCA_020437725.1 Bacteroidota bacterium
TTATGCCCTGGGTGCCGGCGGTGGCATCACCATCGCCCTGGTTTTGCTGGCCTCCATCCGCGAGGAGACCCGTCTGCTCAGCATCCCCAACGTCGTCAAGGGCACCGCCCTGAATCTGATCATCGCCGGTATTCTGTCCCTGGCTTTCATGGGCTTTGCCGGATTATTTGGCAGTCATTAATAGAGTTGCTATGGAAACACTCCTGCAATACCTGGTCCCTATTCTCGCCCTCGGCATCGTGTCCGCCGGATGGATGGGCATGCAGTTATGGGCGAAACGGAATGAGGTGAAGAACCACATCGATCACGAGGGTGGATGTTGTGGGGCATGTAGTAATCGGGAGACATGTGACAGGATGGTATCCAAATAACGAACAACTAAGGAATCACCATACGCATTCCTATTCGCATGCGTAAAATATCCGTACAACCATAAGCAAAAAAAATTAATAGACACCCCATCTACGCATCCAAGCCCCCTTTATTTCTAATACCAAACTCGAACAAATTAGCAATAGTATTAGGTGAATTCCACCTTGGTCAGTAACTTCATTTAGGAGGATCGCCGTATCCATATGGCATTAAGATCCGCCATGATTGTAGACAAGTTGTTATGTGAAGCAAATGAGATAAGTTCCTGGTTGCCAGCCATTCGGTCTATCAATAAGGACAAAATGTACCAGTATAAACGAGTTGGTGGTCATTATTGCCGAAAAATAAAGAAACAGCCAATGATAAAATTCTTTAGAAGGATTAGACAAAGATTACTCGATGAAGGAAGTTTGAAAAGATATATTATTTACGCAATTGGAGAAATTATCCTTGTGGTAATTGGAATCCTTATCGCAGTAAAATTAAACAACTGGAATCAAGAAAGAATCAGAAAAGATGAAATTGAAAACCTGCTTGATAAAGTAGAAGAAGACTTGGCTCGAAATATTAAACATTTTAACAGCATTATAAATGTTTACCAGGTAAACGATTCGTTGACTAGAAAAGTAATTAATAATCAGGTAACGCTCGAAGATTATTATAGGGATAATGATTTAGAGAATCTTTTATTTAGGTTTCAGTTCCTAAATATTACTTATGAAAATATTGAGAAGATAATAGAAACAGAAGAAAACATTAATTCGAAATATGGGAAAGTTATCGAAGCTGCCAAAGAATTATTGAGGGCTAATATTTACGATGAACTCTCGGGGAAACCGGTAATAGATTTCTATAACAAAAATGTTGATTTTAAGATGTCTCATCCTTTGTGGATGGTTAAATCCGATTCTTTGTCAATTATAAAGCGTTACAATTATTTTTTGACTGATGAAAATTACAAAAAGCAGGTGCTTAATTATTGGGGGAAAACATCATTCATGGTTTTGACTTTAATGTATAGCCGAAGTGCTACAATGGAATTACTAGGAAGACTAAAAATTATTCGTCATAATTATGATGTAGATCAACTGAATCAATTATTCAAAAGCTTAAACCTTAATTCATTTACAATGATGGACTGTCAGGATGTTGTCCCAAGAAATAAAGATCAACATTATAGAAATGAACGTTTTCTAGTTGCCAACTTGAGTCAAGAGCAAGTCCATTTGTTTTTGAAGAATAGTAATGATGAAATAATTTTGGAAAGAAAACTCAAACCAGACGAGTATTCTATTTTCATGGAAACTCAATTTGGAGTTGAGGACATCGATGAAGATTTCTTTAGTATAATCGAAGTTCGTAAAGATGGCCAATGTCTTAAAAAATATGCAGAATCGATTAATGGATACTTATTATTAGAGTAAAAACGAACCACCAACAAGGCATAAAATGTTCATGTCTCCCGTCCGGTCGCCACGCCATTTATACAAAGCGTTCAGATGATATTGGTACAGCCAAAGCATATTGAAAAAGTTCTAATTTACCTTAACGATATAAAGTTAAGTTGGCATCTATGCCCTGGCGTAGGTGGTGGTGCTATCGACCCGTGGATGCCGGTCTTCTCTGGAGAAATCCCACATCCTGATCATCCAGTTCCTATCCTTAATGGGACTTGCAAGATTAATCGGAAACATTTCAGTCTTTCAAAATTCAGCCAATGCATTGGTTTTCAGTGCCAGGTGACCATTACTCTTTGTTAGGCTTTTGTCGTTATCTTTAACCGTAGCAATTCGATTTGGCCTCGGTTTTGGAC
>JAGQWA010000534.1 GCA_020437725.1 Bacteroidota bacterium
GTAATTTTTCAATTTGTATTTTTTCATTTTTTTTTAGTAATGTTCCTCTATGAAAATATTTCCATTCAAGAACATTTAATAATACCGCTGCTTCAGCACCTTTAATATTGGTATCAAAGTCATCCAATTTTCCAAATTTCGATTCTATATTTTTAGCTATTTGGCTATTTTTAATTAAATTTTCGGTGCTTTCAATGTAAAATGGTTTATTCAATCTTTCAGCTAAATTTATCAACACAGTACGTGGTGAAGTAATTATACCGCTAATATTTTGATTTTCATTGAAGCTATTTTTTAGTAATAATTCAATTTGACTAGCACAATTATTGTCATGAAATCGGTATTTGATCCCCTTACCAAATTGTTGAAACAAATTGTATAATATTGTTTTAGATTCAGTTGGACTTGTTTTTATTGGAAAAATCCATAATGGTCGAGATTCAATAAAAGTATATTGTCGCAGTTTTTCATAAAACGGTATTATTTTGAAAGAGCCAACTAAACCTCCAAGAATTCCTTTATAAAATTTTTCTATTGGTTTTATTTCATCAACATCAGCTGAGAATTCAGCAACATCCCATAGAAGTATTTGGTTTTCTTGAAATCTGATTGGTTCTAATAGAAGAAACAAATGACCAAAAGAAGAAGAGGGACTAGCAGGATATGGACCTGCATATACCAAGTATATATTTTTAAATGCATAGTGCTTCTTGAATTGTATCCAATCAGCAGATGTGTCATAGATGTTAGAAGCAGAATCAGCATTGGATATTTCAAAATAATTTCTTCGAAAATCACCTGAAATACAATGCTGGTTAAAGAAAAAGAGAAGACCCAGAAAAATCTGGGTCTTCTCTTTTAACAACTTATATTTCATAGAAGTTCAACCATTAATTTACCAAAAACAACTTGATCACCTCTAGATTTGACCAGATTGTCTAAAACAATGTCCTTATTGTTTTTATTAACTTCAAGCCCTGCTAATTGAAGCAAAGAATTCAAATACGGACCGTCATTTTCAGACAGGTCATTCGCTATGTTTGACATGTTTATCATTGCAAATTTTTTTAGATTAAAGGTTTTTTCAAAGTCATTTAAACTCATTCCATCCTCAATTAGCTCAACCTGGTAGCTCGAAGGAGCATAAGTATAAGCTGCTCCTGAAGCAAAATCAGTAATACTTCCGAGCGTACCGCCAGTAATAATATTCCCCCAGAATGCTCCCTCAATATTTTTACTTAAAGCTGCTGAATATGTTTTATATCCTGCTTTTTGGACAGTGAGCATCTTCTGGTTTTTCTTTACTTCACCAGCAAATGGCGTAACACCTACTTCAATACCGTCTATAAGTACTTGAGCACCATCAACATTACAATTAACAGTGAACAATTGATTACTACCCTTTGTAATTGTTGCACAACTTATCAAAAGGAGAACACCTACTAGTGATAACATTAATTTGAACATACGACCTCCAGATTGTGAATGATTAAGGGATAACATTGATTTGAACATACAACCTCCAGATTGTGAATGATTAATTGGAATGTGATTAATTTGAAACTGCAAAACATAGAAAAACTAGACATGCTTACTACTCATTGTATCATCGCTTATTCTATAAAACTTCTCTAGATGAAAAAATTATATATAAATTTGGTAGTGTTACATTTTGAGTGAAATGTTATAGTTATAGATAAACCATTTCAGGTATAGTTCATGCATTTCATCGCTCTTTGGAAACGACAGCGTTTTTCTGACAAACCAACAGATTCTTTGACGCAGCGTGTTGTTCCAGCGTTCCACAAGATTGGTCTGTCCGCTGTCTTTACCGACGCTGTGATGATCATGTTTGGCGAATACGCTTTTGTAGGCTTCCCAATGGTCGGAGTAAATCCGGCTTTTTCGATAGCGCTTCGGTATCCGTTTCCGGAATTTTTTACAACTGGCTTCATCCCGGTCGCCGACATAATAAGCGACAATTTGACGGGTTCTGCGGCATAACGCGATCCAAACCCATTTCTTGTTAGACTTTTGATAAACAAATGACCATAACTCATCTAATTCAAGTACATCGCCCTTTCAGAAGGGTTGCAGGGTTTGGGCAATTTCAGGAAGCGATTCAGCTTTTTTTTATCCAGCGCAATGCTGTTTTGTGGG
>JAGQWA010000535.1 GCA_020437725.1 Bacteroidota bacterium
CTTGTTGAGCAAAGGCTTCAGTTCACCATTAATGAAAAGGGTGGGGCCGATAAACATTTGTTTTTAGGGCCCAAAGTAACTAATGAACTAATGGGTGAAATTTACTTTGGTAGAAATGGTTACAAATTTGAATTAAAGCCAACCGTTGACAATCGGTTGATTTTCCATAAAGAGGAAACGTTATTTTATGGAGATTATGGTCGAATAGAGCCTTCTTTTGGCTCTGGTCATTTTGAGTCTAAACTAAATGAAACTCGCTCTGGGGGAACAAAGAAAAATATTGCGGATCATGTTTATTCAGCTATTTCTAGTTGGGTGGTTTATCATTTTCATGACACCAGCGATACGGCCGCAATGCGTCGCCAGGAAACGATACGAGACGATGAAAGATTGCGTCCCGATGCGGCAAATCTTGCATCATTTTTATGGAAGCTAAAACAAGAACATGAATCTGTGTATGAGATGATTCGTGAAACGGTGCAATTAGTAACGCCTTTTTTCTCAGATTTTTTGTTGCGACCCCGGAAAAACAATGGTGATGAAGTTATTCTGTTGGAGTGGCGGCAAAAAAATAGCGACTACCCATTTCATCCAAGCCAACTTTCTGACGGCACGCTTCGGTTTATGGCGTTGGCTACAGCATTACTGCAACCAAACCCACCAGCGACAATTCTGCTTGATGAACCAGAATTAGGTTTGCACCCTTATGCACTAAATATTTTGGCAGGCTTGATTAAACAAGCGGCCGTTAGAGTTCGAGCTAAATCGGGCACACAACTTATCATCTCAACTCAGTCGGCGGATTTGGTTGATGCGTTTTTACCTGAAGACATTGTTGTTGTGGACAGGCAGGCAGGCGAATCACGCTTTCGGCGTTTGACTCATGAAGAGCTAGGTGGCTGGCTGGTTAACGAATATAGCTTGGGCGAGCTTTGGCAGAAGAATATTTACGGGGGAAGTCCCGCTTATGAGTAGGGTTTTGGTTTTTGTTGAAGGTCAGACTGAGCTGACATTTGTGCGGGAGATTGTTGCACCTCATTTGGGCCAGTTTGGTTTAACGATTCATTCTACAATGGCTGGAAAGCCGGGGAGTGGCGGGGTTCCGCCATTTTCAAGGTTGTTAAGTGAGGTTGTTGCTTTACTGCGTAAAGATTCAAACATTATTTGTACAACCATGTTTGACTTTTATGGTATGCCTTTCAATTGGCCACAACGAAATAATGCAGCTTCTGTTTCTTCACATCAAGAAAAAGCTTTACTGGTTGAAAATGCTGTAGCGGAGGCTGTTTATCAAGAAATGGGGAGTTCGTTTAATAGGAATCGTTTTATTCCTTATGTGCAAATGCATGAGTTTGAGGCTTTGTTATTTAGCGACACTCAAATATTAAGTGACACGATTCAATTGCGTTCAGCCAATGTGTTAAATGAAATAGTGGAAGCGTTTGAGCATCCTGAATTGATCAATGATCGTCCTGATTCTGCTCCATCCAAACAACTCATACAAATCCAGCCTGGGTATCAGAAAATCCTTCATGGTAATCTTGCCGCTAAAAGAATTGGTCTAAAACAAATGCGGCAGAAATGCCCTCACTTTAACGCTTGGATTGATCAGTTAGAGCAAATTCGTGCCAATGAATAGCCAGAACAGTCTGGATTTATTAGAGTCGCAAGTTTTGCAGGGGGCGAAGTACCGCGAGATTGCCCCGGAGTTGGTGCGGCGCATTGGGGTGCAGGAGCTGGCCAAGCGGCGCTCGCTCAAAGAGGCGGTGAAGGCGACCAAAAATAAGCTGCATCAGGTGGGCGGGGCGTACCAGCAAACCCGGCTAAATTATGAAAAGAGTTTGGTTTTGCTGCGAGAAACGGCCGTATCCTCCCCACAATTCCGCGCCACCTGCCACCAACTCATGGAGAGCCACGCCTCCACCCGTGAGCGCCTGCCCATCCTCGACGACTTTTACCAGACCATCCTGGCCGACCTGCCGCCAATCAACACGGTGCTGGACCTCGCCTGCGGGCTAAATCCGCTGGCTTACCCCTGGCTGCCGCTGCCGCCAACCGTGCAATTTACGGCCGTAGACATTTACGGTGACATGCTGGCTTTCATTCAGGAATTTTTTGCAGTTGCGGGGCTGAACGGCCGTACCCAACAGCGCG
>JAGQWA010000536.1 GCA_020437725.1 Bacteroidota bacterium
AGGCGAGCTATGAGACTAAAAAACTTTATTAAACTCTTCATTGTATTTCTCTTCTGCTTGGCGACAAAGCAAATCCAAGCCACTTGGATACTTGGCGGAGATATTCAATATGAAGATTTGGGTGGTGACACGTTTCGCGTTACCGTAAATGTATACAGAGATTGTAACGGCATTAATATGTCAAATAGGGCCATCAAATTCTCTGGAGCCTGCTCTGGAATTACACAGAGCACGCAGTCTATGTCTGCTGCAAAAGACATTACTCCAACCTGCCCAAATCAATGTACTCGTTGTAAAAGCAGGAGCTGTTCTTTTCAATATGGGATTGAAAAAAGACAGCTAGTTACAACCGTTTATTTAAGTGCATTTAGAAATAATGGTTGCTGTAATGTTGAAATATCATGGTATGCGTGTTGCAGGTCTCACAGCATTTCTACTGGCGCAAAAGCCCAATCATTTTACATAGAAGCAGGAATAAATATTTGCACCAAAGAGCCGAACAATTCTCCAGTTTTTAGCAGTAATGGCACCCAAATAATCTGCCTCGGAAGAGACAATGTATATATGATGGGTGGAAATGATTCCGACACAAATATGGCTGGTGTTAAACTAGACTCTGTTGTTTATTCATTAAATAGTCCGCTCACAGCCAAGGGCTCCAGAACAACTTATATCTCACCATACAGTGCGCAACAACCTATAAAGTATTTAGGGTTTCCGAGTACTAAATATAAAATAGACCAATTTCCTTTTGGTTTTCATTTAGATAGCTTTTCTGGTCAGCTAATGTTTAGACCAATGGCGATACAATCTGCCGTTATTGGCATTAAAGCAGAACAATTCAGAAATGGAGTAAGTGTTGGTTATACAACTCGAGATTTGGCAGTTATCGTTATTAACTGCCCCAACAATAACCCACCTGTATTAAGCGGAGCAAATTGCTCAAAACCAATTGCCGACAATTTTGTGATTGATGTATGTGTGGGTCAGGAAATATGCTTCACAATTTGTACCAGCGACAAAGAAAGGGATGATACTGTAAAGCTCAGTTGGAATAAAGGAATTCAAAACGCCAACTTCAAAATCATAAATAAAGGAAATAGAAGAGAAAATGCTCAATTCTGCTTTACACCTACCAAAGATGATCTAAAAAATTCCCCATTAAGATTTACCGTAACCGCCCAAGACAACAGCTGCCCAATTAACGGATTTGCGACAAGAGTCTATCAAGTAAATGTAACTGAACCTGAATCCTTTAACTACACATTTGCCGACACCCAACTAATAAACGGTTGTGGCATGATTCAACTTTCAGGTCATTCATTAGATGCTCAAAAGAGCGATCGCATTTCCTGGTTCATGAACGACTCGGTTTTTCTGCGCTCGCAAACCAATGTTGACACCTTTTCTTTTGGCTATAATTTGAACGGCAACGGCCCAAAACCCATTAGGTTAGAAGTTAAACGCAAGGGCTGCATATATAACTTTTACGATACAATTGGCCTTTCAGGTATTAAGCCAATTACCATTCCACTCACAGACACGGCATTTTGTTTTGACTATGACTTATTCAAAAAACTAAAGGCAAAAGGTGGTGCTGATAGTTTTACTTACAGATGGATGGATGATTATCGATACATTAAATGGGATACCACTGGTGATTCAATTGCAATAAATTTAAGTTCCTATTATTCAGGACGAGATTACAGATTTTATGTTGAAGCCATTGATACTAACCAATGCTCCATAACCGACAGTTTCAATGTTTATTTAAAACGCATCTACAACCCATATATACAAATTAGCGATACCCTAATCTGCGATTCAAACCAAATACGACTACTTCCTGTTAGCACAGACACGCTTTATAAAGCAAATTGGGATGGAATTGGCGTTAAAAACAATGTTTTTAGCAATGTGGGTATTCCAAGTGGCCAAACCTATACCCTTTATTACAAAGGGGTTGAAGATGATTATTGTTTCTATCAAGAAATTGACATCAAAAATTATAGGCGGCCAGTAGTATCAGCAGGAAATGATTTTGTTGGTTGCCCAAGAATGAATGCAGTACAGCTAAATGGTTTTCCTAGACATGGAATATGGTCTGGTGTTAGTATATCTTCAAATGGACTCTTTACACCACCTAAATATCT
>JAGQWA010000537.1 GCA_020437725.1 Bacteroidota bacterium
CAACCGGCAGCATCATTGATTCCAGTCCGGATATGGGTGCCTGGATTGAAGGCATCGGCTATGACAATGCCACCGGCAACTTTTACTGTGTCAGCAATAATGAGCAAAAAGTTTACAAATTTGTGGGCGCTACGCTTGCCATTACTGAAATTGGTGACATCAGTTTTGGCCCCAGCGGTTTGCATTTTTATAACGACCACCTATACATTACCTCTTATAATTTAATTTACGAAATAAGTTTACCTGCATTTACAGTAGTAGGAACTTATGCGGTTGATCTGGAGAATGAAAGCTTAGCCGGAATCACCAGAGATCGCAACAATTTTTGGGTAGCTACATATAACTATGAAAGTAACAAAGCTTATATGAGACAAATTTCATTGTAACTTTCTAACAAATATAAAATTAGAAAAGGTGCATGAGATTTTCATGCGCCTTCTTATTTATAGCTACTCACTCAATTGCTGCAGGCGGTCTAGTCTTTTCGCTTCATTGGCTACCAACCATTGATCTTGAGATAAAAGATCATAAGCTTTTTTGAAGTAAGGTTTGGCGCGATCTTTATCCAACAGATAATAGCATTCTGCCAGTTCTTCATACACATAACCGTCTTCTGTTGCCCCTTCCTGCTGCATTTCTTTCATTAAAGCCGATTGAATCTTAACGGCCTCTCCTATTTTTCCCAATGAACGATAAGTTCGTGCCACTGTCCATTTAGCAATAAAAACACCTTGTGTATCCTGTTGGGTCGTTCTATAATCTAACGCCTTCTCAAAATAAGTTAATGCCTTATCGTATTCTCCATTTTCGTGATACGTCCAACCGATATTGTTGTACAACGACCCTTGCCATTTTTTAGCCCTTGTATCTTCCGTTTTTTCCACTAAATCCAATGCCGTTAAATTCCACTGCAACTGTTTCTCTACCGGTTCAGAGATCGCTAACATGTGTGCCGCATCAATGGCATAAAAATCTTGCTGATGTGCCAATGCCAGATCATAAGCTTTTTGAAACAACGTTGATGCCGTATCCTTTTCGCGTGCTGAATTGAAGGTGCGTCCTCGTTCCAGATAATATCTTATAGTAGGCACTACTTTTTCTTCACTTAACTGATTTTCTACTCTGTCCAATATTTGATGAGCACTGTCAAATTTCATTTGCAAACTTTGCGTTCGGGCGATCTGGGTCAATAATTCCAAATAGTAATTTTCATCGGTTTGCTGAGCTTTGTCTTTAAGTGCTTCAAATACCAGAGCAGTAGCTGCAGGATCGTTGTAGTTCCAAAGACTATCAATCATAGGTAATTCGGAAGCATCAGCATGGGAAGAAGTTTTCATTTGACAAGATTGAAAAAGTAATAGAAATAATAGGTAGAAAACATATCTCATGACTAAAGCTTTTCACTTTGCAGCATTCTTGTTTTAAAAGTCACATTATGAATGAACACCATTAAAAATAACAAGATAACCATACTCGCCATGATCTCATTGAGTACGGAGCGGTGAAAAAAGGCAGCAATGGCGACGGCAAAGTTGATGGCAGCGACCACCGCAATGATCTTTGCCCATTTATTACGTTGCCAAAAATAGCCGGAATACATCAACAAAACAGCGGCAATACTTCCCCATTTCAACCAGGTGAAAAATTTCAAATTACCAAAATAACTGGGCACAATTACTTTGCCGTTAAAGTGATCAGTGATGATAGAAGCCATAGTCAAGTTTTCGAAAAGGTCGGCAAAGAACATGACTATCGTCAACACGATGGGCAGCCATAATGCCCTTTCTTTGGTTTCCTTCAAAATACCCAAGCCCGTAAATCCAAGAAAGGCCGAATAGAAAAACATGAACAAAAAATCCAGGTTATTACCCAACATCATGTCGTTTCTATAAATGTTCGGAAATTCTACTTGAAAATAATTCCTAACCTCCACCGCCGATTGGATAAATTCAAAGGCAATGATTGGCGTATAAAATCCTTCAGCCAAATTCGCTTCCGCCCGTGGATTAATGAACAATAAAATTCCACCCATGATCAGCATAGGGATGCCAAACAACAAACTGGTTTTAAAGGGGTGTTTTAGCATTAGGTCTTTTTTGGTTTTTTGGTCAATGCGAAAATAAGATAAAGTTTAAAGTTGGAAAAGGGATGTC
>JAGQWA010000538.1 GCA_020437725.1 Bacteroidota bacterium
GCCTTATTTCTTTCTGTTTAGCGGCAGAAATGGTGTTTTGGTGCACAAGCGCTTTAAAGATGTTTCGGTTTTTACCACCATGCCTTATGTTCTGCCTTCAAAACTATTTATCAATAACTAAAAGCATTTGTTAAAGTCTGCATTAAAAGTAGTTGCCAAAGGAATTCTGGTTTTAGCCATAGTATTGGTTTCAACATTTTTATTGCTTTTTTCAGAAAATACTGATGCGGTTGACAAAGCTTTAGATTCAAACCCTACACTCACTGCCAAAGTAGGTGTGGTTGAAATGGAACGTCAAAAAACGCAATTGCGCGAGAGATTAGGTTTAAACCTTCCAGTTTTCTATTTCAGAATAACTACCAACCAAATACCGCGTAATTGGGATTCGAGCCTAAGCAATTCAGCCAGAAAAACCATTGAAAAATGGACTTACCAAAATGGCAACTACAAAAGAAGCCTAGCGGTTTATAATAATTTGAACAAAGAATATGAAACCAGGTATTTAACTGAAAATGATAATTGGACTGAAGTAGTAGAAGCATTTACCTTTAGGCCTTCTCAACCAATTAAAAAACCATTTCCATGGCCAAGAATTCATTTTTACGCTAACAACCAATTTCATAGATGGTTAACAAATGCATTAACAGGTAATTTGGGCACAAGCTATGTTTCTGGAAAAGAAGTGTCTAGTTTAATTAAATCGCGAATTGGTTGGTCTGTTGGCTTGGGCATTTTGGCCGTAGTTATTTCATTTTTGCTGGGTGTTCCGCTTGGCATTTGGATGGCTAATAATCACGGAACTTGGATAGAGAAAGTAGCATCATCACTTTCATTTTCATTTTACTCAATACCAAGTTTTTGGCTGGCTACCATGCTTATCATGTTTTTGGGCAGTGCCAGTTACTTTCAACTTTTTAAAGTGGGAATAGTTGATGGAGAATCTGGTTTTGAGCTTGTTTCCTATTTGGTATTACCAATGGTGGTTTATACCTATTCTAGCATTGTGTATTTGTCTAGATTGGTAAAACAGAACGTACTGGCAATTAATAATTCTGCAATGGCTCGAGCGGCAAATCTTAGGCAAGTGCCTTTAAAGAGTTATAAAAGAAACTATGTGTTGAAAAATGCGCTGCTGCCACTTATTACCGTATTTGGCGCGCTTTTGCCAAGCATAATTGCCGGAAGCATTATTGTAGAAACCATCTTTTCAATTCAAGGAATGGGGCAGTTGGCATATATAGCCGCAAACCAATCTGATGTGCCCGTAATAATGGCCATTGCTTCAATAAGTGCCCTGCTAAGCTATGTTGGATTTCAATTGGCCAATCTTCTGTACCAAAAAATTGACCCAAGAATAAGCATTGCATCATGAGCAAAGGCAACAAAATATTTTCTGGGTTTTCCGCCAAATGCGCTGCTGGAGCCCTAATATTCTTTGTTTTATTGAGTCTGTTAGCGCCCATAATTGCTAATCAAAACCCATTAGTGGTAAAAGAAAATGGCGAATGGTATTGGCCTGCATTTTCAAATACGAGAATCATTCCACTTAAAAATGGAAAAGGCATTGATTTACAAAGAATGAGCAAAGCAGAATGGGATAAAGCTTTTGACTTTGTGGTTAATCCTTTGTTTGCATACAGCCCCAATACTTTGGATTTTAATGTTGGAAGTTTAGCCGCGCCATCGGTATCAAAGCAGCATGTTTTGGGCACTGATGAGCTTGGCCGCGATGTTTTGGCCATATTAATACATGGCGCAAAATGGTCGGTGGGAATTGGCTTTGGTGCCATGCTTTTGTCTCTAATTATTGGTGTTTTACTTGGAGCATTGGCGGGTTATTTTGGTGAATCTGGCATTCAGATTTCATTTGTTGAAATAGTAATGCAGTGCTTAACGGCTTTTTGGGCGGGGTTTTATTTTTTGTTTTTACCAGCAAAAGGCGCTTATCAACTCAACATCATTTTGGGCATTTTAATCATTTCTGCACTGATGTTGCTGGTGCGCTTCATCTCAAAAAAATGGCTTAAAAACAGAGGCTTTATCGGTAGAAAAATGACCATTTCAATTGATAGTGTGGTTTCGAGATTAATTGAATCATTAACCGCCATGCCAAAGCTTTTATTCGTTCTGGCCGCGGTTGCAGTTT